>JAFKFE010001019.1 GCA_017308345.1 Alphaproteobacteria bacterium
GCGATCGCCGAAGGCGACATGGCGATGCTGGCGGTGCCGGCATCGCATGTGACCGGGCTGGTCGCCATCATCCTGACCGCGATGCGCGTCGCGGGCTGCACCGTCATCCAGCGCGCCTTCAAGGCGCGCCAGTTCCTCGAACTCGCCTCCCGCGAGAAGATCAACTTCACCGTCGTCGTCCCCGCCATCTACAACCTGCTGCTGCTCGATCCCGATTTCATGCAGTTCGACCTTTCCAACTGGAAGGTCGCCGGGTTCGGAGGAGCTGCAATGCCGGAGGCCACGATCGAGCGCCTGGCGGCCGCGCTGCCCAACCTTACCTTGTGCAACGTCTACGGCTCGACCGAAACAAGTTCGCCCGTGACGATGATGCCGCTCGGCGACATCACCAAGGCGCCCAGTTCCGTGGGCAAAGTGCTGCCTTGCGCCGACATCATCATCGTCGACGATCAAGGGCATGAAGTTCCGCCGGGGCAGAGCGGCGAGCTTCTGATCGGCGGCGCCGTCGTCGTCCCGGGATATTGGGACAATCCCGCGGGCAACAAGGCCGGTTTCGTCATGGGCTATTGGGTGTCCGGCGATATCGGTTCGAAAGACGAGCAAGGCTATGTCTATGTCTTCGACCGCAAGAAGGACATGATCAACAGGGCCGGCTTCAAGGTCTACTGCATCGAGGTCGAAAGCACGCTCGCGCATATTCCCGGCCTCGTCGAAAGCGCGGTGGTGGGCAAGCCGGATCCCGTCCTGGGCGAACGGGTGCACGCCTTCATCTACAGTGACGGCTCACTGAGCGACGAGGCCGCCGTCAAGAGTTTCTGCGCTGAGCGCCTGTCCGACTACAAGGTGCCGGACGGCGTGACCTTCCTGAAGGAACCATTGCCCCGCAACGCCAACGGCAATGTGCTGAAGAATTCACTGCGCGCGCTGATCACCGGGTAGGCGGCCGAGGCGCGAGCTTCAGGCCGGAAGTCGAGCCCGCGATATCAGCCGAAGCGCTCCGAAGAAATCCTCGATCGGGGGTCATGACGAAAGGAAGATGATGAACTTCGAATATTCACCAAAGGTCCAGTCTTTCAAGGCGGAACTCAACCGGTTCATGGAAGATCACATCCTGCCCAACGACCGGCGCTGGCATGAAATAGTCAACTCCGGCGCCTATCCAAGCGAAGTGGTCGAGCCGCTGAAGGACAAGGCCAGGAGCGCCGGGCTTTGGAACCTGTTCCTTCCCGCGCTTCGTCCGGACGAACCGGGGACGGCGCTGAGCAATGTCGACTATGCGCCCCTGGCCGAGATCATGGGGCGCGTGCCCTGGGCTTCGGAGGTGTTCAATTGCAGCGCGCCGGACACAGGCAACATGGAAATTCTCCACATGTTCGCCACACCGGCCCAGCGGGAGCAATGGCTCAATCCGCTGCTGCACGGCAAGATACGGTCTGGCGTGTCCATCACCGAGCCGGACGTGGCATCGTCGGACCCGACCAACCTCTCCACGACGATCGATCGCGACGGCGACCATTTTGTCATCAACGGGAGCAAATGGTTCACGACGGGCGCGCTGCATCCGCTCTTTGCCTTCACCCTGGTGTTCGGCGTTTCCGACAGGTCGCCGGACGCGCCGAAACATTCCAAGCATTCCTTCGTGATCGTGCCGGTGGGCACGCCCGGATTCAGCGTCGTGCGCGATGTCACCCTGATGCACCACCACTCGCCCGAAGGACATTGCGAGGTGCGCTTCGAAAATGTCCGCGTGCCGGTCACGAATCTCCTTGGAGAGGAGGGGGCGGGGTTCGCCATCGCGCAGGCCCGTCTGGGACCGGGCCGGATCCATCATTGCATGCGCACGATCGGCCAATGCGAACTCGCCCTGGAACTGATGTGCGATCGCGCGCTCAGCCGATCCACCTTCGGCAAATCCCTGGCGGACAATGCCAACATCCAGGACTGGATCGCCGAATCCCGGATCGAGATCGAGCAGGCCCGGCTGTTGAACCTGAAAGCGGCCTGGCTTATGGACGTTGCCGGGAACAAGGCCGCCAAAAGAGAAATATCGGCAATCAAAGTCGTTGCCGCTCGTTTACAGACAAAGGTTGCCGACCGGGCTATGCAGGTCTTTGGAGCAAAAGGATTGACTTCGGATACTCCGCTTGCATTTCTGTGGACTTGGGGCCGGGCGCTGCGCTACATCGACGGGCCTGACGAGGTTCATCTGCGCGGCATCGCTCGCGACGAACTGAAGGCCGCGAAAATGCGCGGGGCAGCGGCGAATTCCGCGAAAGACGTGCCGCCCGCGATTTGAGCAAGATCACCGCGGATACTGCGGCCACCAAAGGCGTAAGAATGCTGAACATCGAGAAATTGAGCGTCCCGCCCGCGTATCAGGTCGTGTCGAACGAGTTGAGGCGGCACATTCTTGCCGGCTCGCTGCGGCCGGGCGATCCCTTGCCCAGCGAAGTCGAGCTCGCCGCCCGATTCGGCGTCAACCGCTCGACCGTGCGCGAAGGCATACGCCAGCTCGAAAGCGACGGCCTGGTCAGGCGCGAGGGGCGCAAGCGGCTCCTCGTGACGATACCGGATCATGCGGACCTGACGCCGCGCACGACGCGTGCGCTCGTCATGCGCGCCGTGACCTTCGGCGAGCTTTGGGATGTGTCGCGGGTGCTGGAGCCCCTCGCGGCCAGGCTCGCCGCGGAAAACATCACGGAGGCGGAACTGGACGCCCTCAAGCAGAATCTCGAGGCAACGAAGCAGGCCGTCGAGCGGGGGCAGTCGCCGGGCATCCTCGACCTGGAATTCCATACGCTGCTGTCGGAGGCCGCCCACAATCACGCGCTGCTTTTGTGCCGGGAGCCGGTGGGCCGGTTGCTCTATCCCGCGTTCGAGCAGATCCAGCCCCAGCTTCCCCAGGCTGCCGGTCGCCTGATAAAAGCGCATACGGAGATCGCGGAGGCGCTGGATTTCAGCTTTCGCGCGGCGCGTTCGGCAAAGAACGTCTCGATCGCGGCCTGGAAGGCGGCGGTTCCGGCGCATGCCATGAAGGCAGTCCGCTCCTGCTCCAACTGGTCCTCCAGCGGCCGATTGAAATTCTCACGGAAGAGGCGCCGGGTGCGGACCAGGGCCTCGCGGTTGCCGCCCGACAGCTTTTCCGCGATGGCGGTAGCGCTCCGCAGCAGTTCCGGTGCCGGCACCGTCATTGCAACAAGTCCGAGGCTCTCGGCCTCGTCGGCGGTCAGCTCTCCTTTCAGGAACGCGAACTTCAGCGCTCTGCCCAGGCCGACCGTGCGAGGCAGGAAGTGCGACAGGCCGCCGTCCGGCACCGCCGCGATGGCATCATAGGCATATACAAAGCGGCAATCGCGTGCGGCCACCGTCACATCGCAAGCCATCAGGATGCTGAGCCCGGCTCCCGCCACCACCCCATGGACGCAGGCGACCGTCGGCTTGGACAGGCGCGTCAGCCGCAGGATGGTCCTGTTCAGGCAATGGATCGTAGCGCCGGCGGCAGCCGGCGCGTCCTCGGCGACGCGCAGATAATCCAGATCGCCGCCGGCCATGAAGGCCCGGCCCTCGCCACGCATCAGCACGGCGCGGATATCCGTGGCGCCGTCGATCTGAGCCAGCAGCCCGTCAAGCTCCTCGATCATGTCCAGCGTCAGCGCGTTCAAGGCCTCCTCGCGGTCGAAGGCGATCGTCGCGATGCCTCCTGCTCTTTGCAGCGAAACGAACCGGCGAGTCATGGCTTTTACCGTCCAATTTGTCTAACTGTCGGACAAGCCGACGTTGATGGCGGACACGAAACTTGTCAACTCCAAGAAAGGGCAATCCGGTGGACACTGAAATCAAATGCGAGGTGGATGGACGCGTCGCGACGATCACGTTGGACGGGCCAGCGAAGCTGAACGCCATAACGCAGAATGGCATAGACGATCTTTTCGAAGCTCTTGATGAGGTCGACCGCAACGATGCCGTAAGGGCGGTCGTGGTGACGGGGGCGGGCCGGGCATTCTGCGCGGGGACCGACCTGACCAACGGTTTCGCCCTGCCCACCGGTGGCGATCCGGTGACCGGCGAAGGCGTGCCGGCCGACCTCGGCGCAAAAGTCGTGCTGCGTATTTTCCGGATGAACAAGCCGGTCATCGGCGCGATCAACGGCCCTGCGGTCGGGTTTGGGGCCTCGGTTACACTCCCGATGGATATGCGGATCTGCTCGACCCAGGCCCGCTTCGGCTATGTCTTTGTCCGGCGCGCCATCGTGGCGGAGTCCTGCTCGAGCTGGTTCCTGCCGCGCATCGTGGGTATCGCGAATGCCGTCGAATGGATGATGACCGGCAGGATGATCGAGGCCGACGAAGCGTTGGCTAAAGGGCTCGTCCATGAAGTCGTCAGCCCGGAAGACCTGATGGCGCGGGCGCTGCGGAAGGCGAACGAGATCGCCGCCGACGGGGCGCCCGTTTCAGTCGCGATGACGCGGCGTCTGCTCTGGCGCATGCTGGGCGCGAGCCATCCAATCGTTGCGCATCGTTACGAGTCGCGGGCGCTGGTGGCTGCCCTTGCGCTGCCGGACGTCGCCGAGGCCATGGCCGCATATAAGGAAAAACGGCGGCCAGGTTTCAACGCCTCGATCAGTGCTCATGATCTTGCCTCCGACTGGTGGGCCAGCGACGACACGCCCTTGTAGCGATTTGTGTTCAGCAAAATCGAGCGGCGACCATCAACGGCGTTGACGGGCATAGCCAGACATGGTTATGTCCGACAATCAGTCAGTCGGTTAAATCGACAACATGTCGTACGCCTCGATTGAGTGGGGAGAGAGTCGAATTTCCAATGGCAGCCGGGCCTGGCCTGGCTGTGGGTTCGTTCAAGGGAGGAAAGTCATGAATTTCTGGAAATCCGCCGCCTTGGGTCTGGCAACCGCAGCGGTCGCGGCCCTGTCGGTGACGTCGCAGGCGATGGCTGAGAAGCGGCACAAGATCTATCTGAGCATGAGCTATATCGGCAACGACTGGCAGGCCGAGGCGGCCAATATGCTGAAGGCCATGGCGGCGTCGAAGGAGTATGCCGACAAGGTGGATCTGAAGGTCCAGGTGGCCGGCCCGAACGCCCAGAAGCAGATCCAGCAGATAAACGCCATGGTGCAGGCCGGGGCGGAGGCGATCATCGTCTACCCGATCTCACCCACCGCGCTCAACGAAGCGGTCAAGAATGCCTGCGCCAAGGGCGTCACCATCGTCGCCTATGACGGTGTGATCGAGGAGCCGTGCGCCTACAACGTCCATATCGATCAGGCCGAATGGGGCCGGGTGACGGCGCAGTGGCTTGCCGACAAACTCGGCGGCAAGGGCAATATCGTGATGATCACCGGTGTCTCCGGAACCTCCGTCGACACGCTGCGCAACAAGGCCGCTCGCGAGGTTTTCGCGAAATATCCCGACATCAAGGTGGTCGCCGAGGCGAATGGCATGTGGAGCCAGGCGGTCGCCCGCACCGAGTTGGCGAAGATCGTGGCCACCCATAGCTGGGATACGCTGAACGGCTTGTGGATGCAGGTCGGCTGCTACACGGCTAACTCGATGCAGCTCGAGGCTGGTGTCGCCGACGACAAGGTTCTGCCTTGCGCGGGCGAGGGATCCAATGGCCACCGTGTGCAGATGCTTCCCAAGGACACGCAGGCCGCCGGCTCGAACGGCACCTACAGGCCGCTCGGCGCGCCCAGCATCTCGGCGAGCTCGCAAGCCTATCCGGGCGCTTATGCCTTCAAGATCGCGATGGAGGTCTTGGCGAAGAAGAAAGTCGAGAAGACCACGCTCCTGTCTCCCGGCGCGGTCACGAACGACAAGGTCAAGCTGTGCCAGACTGGCTCCTGGGAGGAAATGAAGGCCGGCTGCAACACGTTCCAGCCCGAGATCATTCCCAATCCCGGCTGGTACGCCTCGATCTTCTCGCCGGATCTGCCGCAGGTCGGCCTCAACGCCGCGCTTACCGGCACGCCTGAAGAGTAATCGGCGCACGAACCGGCATTTGGCGTCCGCGCCAGATGCCGGCCTGTCTGCTTGCCTGGCGAGTGATACCGTGAGTGAAACACCTGCAGCCATCTCGGCAATAAAAGTGCGCAAAGCCTACGGGCCGACCGTTGCGCTCAACGATGCGTCCTTTTCGGTCAAGGCCGGGACGGTGCATGCGCTTCTCGGCGAGAACGGCGCCGGCAAGTCGACCCTGGTCAAGGTGCTGAGCGGGCTCGTGCGGCCCGACAGCGGGCGACTGGTCATCGGCGGCAAGGACGTCACGATCGGCTCGCCGCGCGAAGCGCATATGCTCGGGATCCAGACGGCCTTCCAGGAGATGACCCAGATTCCGGATCTGACGGTCACCCAGAACATGCTGCTGCTCTATGAGCCGACCAATGCCCTTGGGCAGATCAGAAAGGCCGAAACCGAGCAGATCGTCGCGCGCCATCTCGACGATATGGGTCTCAGCTTCGTCGACCCGCGCGCGGACCTGCGCGACCTCAGCCTGGCGATCCGACAGAAACTCGAGATCGCCAGGGCGATCTTCCGGCGCCCGCGAATCCTGCTCCTCGACGAGCCGACATCGACGCTGTCCGGGCCAGACATCACCTGGCTCGGAGACATCATCGCTCAGGCGAAAACGGAAG
>JAFKFE010001020.1 GCA_017308345.1 Alphaproteobacteria bacterium
ACAGAGCGGCGGGACAAGCCCGCCGCCTGGTATTTTCCGGACCTGATCAGTGGTTGCCGAACAGGTCGCGATTGGCGCCCTGCACGACCGGCTTCTGGACATCGGCGTCCGACTTCGTGATCGAGGCCGTCACGGTCCGGTCGATGGTGACGGCCGGCGGGTTGGCGTTCGCCGAGCCGTAGTTATCGGAGCTGGCGAAAGCGGCGCCCGTGGCGACGAGAATGGCAGCTGCGGTAAGTGCGATCTTGGTCATTTCAAATACTCCTTGGTTGTGGGTTGCGCTGCTTGATCGGGCGCGATTTATGATCCGATGACCGGTGGATCGGCACAGGACGACCTCGGGCATCGCCCGGGTGTTGCCCGCTCGTTCCAACCACCTGAATTTCCTTGCATCGGCCCCGTCTATCGGCCCTTGCTCCCACTTCGATGGCAGCCGGGGCGTCGTTACAAGCATCACCGCTTCGTGATGGATGCTTGATCAACCGCGAGAAAGCCCGCCCCAACGGGATAGCCGGCTCCACAAAAGCAGAGCGGCGGGACAAGCCCGCCGCTTTGAGGTCTGTCGACGACAGAACCGTTAGTGATTGCCGAACAGGTCGTGATCGGCCCCCTGGACGGCCGGCTTCTGGACGTTCGCATCCTTCTTGATCGAAGCGGTGTACGAGGTGTCGACCGAAGCGGCCGGCTGATTGGCGTTGGCCGAGCCGTAATTGTCCGAGCCGGCGAAAGCAGCGCCGGTTGCAACCAGAAGGGCGGCGGCGGTAAGAGCGATCTTGGTCATTTGAGTTACTCCAGTTTCAAAGTTGTTTGTCGAAGCTTCGCCTGAGCGAAACCGATTAGCGGTTGCCGAACAGGTCGTGGTTGGCGCCCTGCACGACCGGCTTCTGCGCATTCGCGTCCGACTTCTGGATCGAAGCGGTCGACGAGGTGTCGACCGAAGCGGCCGGCGGGTTGGCATTGGCCGAGCCGTAATTGTCGGAGCCGGCGAAAGCGGCACCGGTGGCAACGAGAAGGGCGGCGGCGGTAAGAGCGATCTTGGTCATTTGAGTTACTCCAGTTTCAGGAATTGAGGTTGGGACCAGTGAGGGACAGGAGCCGCTTAGCGGCCCCAGATGCCCTGGCCCGACTGCGGCTGGTTCTGATCAGGCGTGATGTGAAGGTTGCGCTGTTCGAACTTGCGGATCGAGCCGGTGACGGTGTTGTCGACATTGCCCGCGGGAGCGGTCACGGCCGGCTGGTTGACATTGTCGGAACCGTAATGGTCGCTCGCGGCGAAAGCGGCACCGGTGGCAACGAGAAGGGCGGCGGCGGTAAGAGCAATCTTGGTCATTTTAAGTACTCCGGATTTTCAAAGTCGTGTCCGTCTAGTGGCGTGCCTTGATGGAAATTCGCGTCGCTCGGACCACCCCGAAATGGGTCTGCCCCACTGACAATTCCAATCACGAAAATTTGTGAACCGAACCGTTCGGTTCGATCTTGAAATCACGTGAGCGACGATGGGGCTTCGCTCTTATCGTTTAATATCAGTTGGTTACGGGGAACCGCGTATCACGCTGCGTCCTCAATCGGCGTGCCGGCGTTCACCCTGGTGACACGAACCGTCAACATAAATTGAACCGAACGGTTCGGTCTTATCACTTGTCCGGCCGATGAGGCGGCTCGACAGGCGCCGCGCCGCGGTCGTGACCGCCCGGAGGCCGGCGTTGCCTTGCGGGCGGATCGATACTATCGGTTGGCCTCAGGGACCAATCCGGACGCCACCCGCCACTTCTGGCGAAGGCCGGCGCCGTTGGGAGGAAACAGCGACAAACGATGCGGCTGCTGCTTGTCGAGGACAATCGCGAATTGGCGGATTGGCTGAGCAAGACGCTGCGCCAGGCCAATTATGTCGTCGACGTCGTCCATGACGGCGAGGATGTCGAGCATGCCTTGGCCGCCGGCGATCATGCCTTGATCATCCTCGACCTCGCCCTGCCCCGCATGGGCGGCATGGAGGTGCTGAAAAGGCTGCGGGCGCGCGGCAACCCCGTGCCGGTGATCGTGCTCACCGCCAATGCCAGCCTCGACGGCCGGGTCAAGGGGCTCAACGAAGGCGCCGACGACTATCTGGCGAAACCCTTCCAGATCGAGGAACTGGAGGCGCGCATCCGGGTGCAACTGCGCCGCGCCAACGACCGCACCGCCCCCGTCATTGCCTGCGGCGACCTGGTCTTCGACACCAACACCCGCCTTTTCTCGCTTGCCGGCGCGACGCTGTCGCTGACGCCGCGTGAACACGCGGTTCTGGAACAACTGGTCGTCAAGGCCGGGCGCACGGTGAGCAAGGCGGCGCTCTCGGCGGCGATCTACGACTTCGACACCGACGCCGACCCCAGCGCCATCGAGATCTACGTCCATCGCCTGCGCAAGAAGCTCGAGGGGTCGCGCGTCCAGATCGCCACCTTGCGCGGCCTGGGTTACCTGTTGCGCCATGACGAGCCGGCGCCATGAGGATTGGCAGCCTTCGGATCGGCAGCCTTCGGATCCAATTGCTGGCCTGGGTGGTGCTGCCGCTGGCCGGCCTCACCGCCATCAACCTGTGGACCAGTCATGGCAATGCGCTAGCGACCGCCGATCTGGTTGCCGATCGGATGTTGATGGCGTCGGCGCGAGCCATCGCCGAGCAGGTAGCGGTAAAAGACGGCGTGCTCGACGCCACCATTCCGCCGGCGGCGATCGAAATGTTCGATACGGGTGACCGTGACAGGGTCTACTACCATGTCGAGACCGCGGGCGGACGCCTGCTCACCGGCTATCCCGACCTGCCCAAGGCGACAGATCGCGGCAGCATCGAGACCAGCTTTCGCGATCATCGTCTGCGGCTCGCGACGCTAAGCCATGCCGTAATCGGCGCCGGGGCGGATTCGCCGATCACGGTCACGGTCGGCGTGACGCTCGGGGGGCATGACGCGATGGTGAGGCGCCTATGGTTGAGCGCCTTCGGCCAGCAACTGGCGCTGGTGGGGATTGCCGGCATATTCGTGCTGCTTGGCCTGCGCCGGGGCCTGGCGCCGTTGATCCGGTTGCGCGACGCGGTGCGTTCACCGAACCGCAACGAGCTTGATCCCGTGGAGGTACCCGGCGCGCAGAGCGAAATCCGGCCGCTGATCGAAGCGCTCAACGCCTATATGGCGCGCGTGCGGGCACAGATGGCCTCGCAGCGCCGCTTCATCGCCAATGCGGCGCATCAGTTGCGTACGCCGCTGGCGCTGCTGTCGACGCAGGCGAGCTATGCCTTGCGGGAAACCGTCCCCGATGCCCGCCATGAGGCGCTCGTGGCCCTGCAGGCAAGCTCCGGCCGGCTGGCGCGCCTGGCCGAACAGCTGCTCACCCTGTCGAGGGCCGAGCCGGGGAGCCGGCGGCCGCGCGCCGATCGCATCGACCTGACCGAGGCGGCCCGGCAAGTGCTCGAAACCCACGCGCCGATGGCCATCGGCCGCAACATCGATCTCGGCCTCGATGAGAGCGGCCCCTTGCCGGTCATCGGCGACGGCACAATGCTGCGCGAGATGATCGTCAACCTCGTCGACAACGCGCTGCGCTACTCGGCGCCCGGCGGCAGCGTCACGGTAAAGCTGGCGGCCGTCGACGGCGAAGCACTGCTCACGGTCGCCGACGACGGACCCGGCATTCCAGTGGACGAGCGGGAGCACGTGTTCGAGCGCTTCTACCGCATTTCCGGAACGCCCGACGAAGGCAGCGGGCTCGGGCTCGCCATCGTGCGCGAGGTCGTCGAAAATGCCGGCG
>JAFKFE010001021.1 GCA_017308345.1 Alphaproteobacteria bacterium
GTACGGAATCTGAGGGACTGATGTTTCAAGCTGGCGCGATCAAGTGAATGTGATCGAAACGCCACGTGCCGTTGTCAGGCGAAAAAAGAGGCCCGGAATGGCTTCCGGGCCTCAAGGCGTGAGCCCCTTTCGGGAGCGTCACGACGGGATCTTGGGAGGTGAAATCCGGGCCGGCGGGAGGAGGATCCGCCGGCCCTCGGGGCAATTCCAGGGAAAGTGTTGAACGGCTTTCCGTCCGGAATTGCGCCAGGGCGAGAGCAGAGCGGGCCTTACGGCACCACTTCGCCGTGCTGGGTGACGTCGAGGCCCTCGACCTCTTCCTGGGTGGACGGACGCAGGCCGACCAGAGCCTTGACGATGTAGAGGATCACGAAGGTGGCGATCGCCGTCCACAGGATGGTGAAGACGATGCCGTAGAGCTGCTTGCCGACCGAAGCGTCCTTGCCGAGCGCGTTGATAGCCGGATCGGCGAGCGCGCCGGTGAGCAGGGCGCCGACGATACCGCCGACGCCATGCACGCCGAAGGCATCGAGCGAGTCGTCATAGCCGAGCGCATGCTTGAGCTTGACCGCCGACAGGTAGCAGACGACGCCGGCGATGATGCCGACGATGAAGGCGCCAGTCGGGTTGACGAAGCCGGAAGCCGGCGTCACCGCGACGAGGCCGGCGACGGCGCCCGAGATGATGCCGAGCACGGACGGCTTCTTGGCGACGATCCATTCGGCGAACATCCAGGCCAGCGCCGCGGCGGCGGTAGCGACCTGCGTGTTCATCATCGCGGCACCCGCGAGGCCGTCGGCCGCCAGTTCCGAACCGGCGTTGAAGCCGAACCAGCCGACCCACAGCAGCGATGCGCCGATGACCGAATAGACGAGGTTGTGCGGCGCCATGTTGGTGGTGCCGTAACCCTCGCGCTTGCCGAGCACCAGCGCGCAGACCAGGCCCGCGACACCGGCATTGATGTGGACGACCGTGCCGCCGGCGAAGTCGAGGACGCCGGCCGAGCCAAGGAAACCGCCGCCCCACACCCAATGCGCGATCGGCGCATAGACGCAGATCAGCCACAGGGCCATGAAGAGCAGCAGCGCCGAGAACTTCATGCGCTCGGCGAAGGCGCCGGCGATCAGCGCCGGCGTGATGATGGCGAAGGTCATCTGGAACATCGAGAAGACGAATTCAGGAATGTTCGCGACACCAGGCAGCCACAGGGTCGAGACCGTGATGCCGTGATGGAAGAATTTCGAGAAGCCGCCGAGATAGGCGTTCATGCCGCCGCCGTCGGAGAAGGCGAGCGAATAGCCGAACATGAACCACAGCACCGTCACCAGGCAGGTGATGGCGAAGCTCTGCATGATGGTGGCGAGCACGTTCTTCTTGCGCACCATGCCGCCGTAGAACAGCGCCAGACCCGGGATGGTCATCATCAGCACCAGCGCCGTCGAGGTCAGCATCCAGGCGGTGTTGCCGGTGTCGAGGACCGGGGTCGGCGCGGCGGGTGCCGCCGCGGGGGCAGCCTCCTGCGCGAAGGCGGCGGCCGTGCTGAGCGCTACGAGAGCGAGCGAAGCGGCCGCCCGTCCCGTCGTCTTCAAGGTGGAAGGAATATTCATTGAACTCTCCGTTGGAATGGATGGTCGCCGCTTAGAGCGCGTCGGTGTCTGTTTCGCCGGTGCGGATGCGCACCGCCTGGTCGATGCCGAAGACGAAGATCTTGCCGTCGCCGATCTGCCCGGTCTTGGCGGCCGAGGTGATGGCTTCGACGGCCTTGTCGACCATGTCCGCGCCCACCGCGACCTCGATCTTGATCTTGGGCAGGAAGCTGACCGCGTATTCCGCGCCGCGATAGATTTCCGTGTGTCCCTTCTGACGCCCGTAGCCTTTGACTTCGGTGACGGTCAGGCCCTGGATGCCGACGGCGGTGAGCGCTTCGCGCACCTCGTCGAGCTTGAACGGCTTGATGATTGCCATCACGATTTTCATAAGGTTTCACCCTTTTGCTGTTGCGGTCCCCCGCGTTTGCACACCTACACCGATCCCGAGGAGAGCCGGAGAGTGCCCGACAGGATTCAAGCTCCGTGCCAATTGCCGAAGCAGGGCGTTAACCTATTGTAAACAAAGGGAGCGGGCGCCCCGCGCATACCTTTTGTGCGCGAACGCATCGAGCCGCCTGATTAAGAAATAGGCAAAATCTCGAAAATGCCTGTTTAACAGGCTTGAGCCGGAAGCCGGCTCAGCGCTTGAGTCGGATCAGGCCCTCCTGGGCGACCGAGGCGATGAGCGTTCCGTCCCGCGCGAACAGCGAGCCGCGCGTGAAGCCGCGCGAGCCTTGCGTCGATGGGCTGTCCTGATTGTAGAGGATCCAGTCGTCCAGCGAATGGCTGCGGTGGAACCACATGGCATGGTCGAGGCTGGCCGCCTGGATGTCGCGGTCGAAGATGGCGCGGCCATGCGCGAAGGTCGAGGTGTCGAGCAGCGTCATGTCGGAGAGATAGGCGAGCACGGCCGCCTGTATCGCGCGGTTCTCGGGCACCGGCCCGGTGGTGCGGATCCAGATGTTCTGCTGCGGCTCCAGCTTCTCGCGGCTCGTATAGTGCTTCAGCATCACCGGCTTCATCTCGATCGGCCGGTCGCGCTCCCAGTAGCGCCGGATGCCCTCCGGCACCGCCTCGCCGAACTTGCCGAGCAGTTCACGCTGGGTGAGCAGCGTGTCGGGCGCCGGCACGTCGCGCGGCATCGGCATCTGGTGCTCCAGCCCTACCTCGTCCTGCTGGAACGAAGCCTCAAGCGAGAAGATCGCCTGGCCATGCTGGATCGCAACCACCCGGCGCGTGGTGAAGGAGCTGCCGTCGCGGATGCGGTCGACCTCGTAGACGATCGGCAGCTTGGTGTCGCCCGGCCGCATGAAATAGCCGTGCAGCGAATGCACATGGCGCTCCGGCTCCACCGTGCGCTGCGCGGCGACCAGCGCCTGGGCGATGGTCTGGCCGCCGAAGACGCGCTGCCAGTCGACCTTGGGGCTGCGACCACGATACAGATTGTGTTCGAGCTGCTCGAGGTCGAGAATGTCGAGAAGCTCGTCCATGGCCGCCGTCATGTGTGAAATCCTTCAGGGATGCGCCATGGCCGGTTTCGGACAGGACGTGCAGCCAGTCAAGGCCGCAGACGGCGGCCGGCCGAAGCCGCGAAAGGATGATGCCATGGTCGACCGCAAGCCGCATGGAGCAGGGGCCGATGGATACCGCGAGGCTCCGCTCGACGTGCTCGTCGCCGGCGCCGGCTATGTCGGCCTCGCCAGCGCCGTGTCGCTCAAGCAGGCGCGCCCCAGCCTCGCTATCGCCGTCGTCGACGCGGCGCCCGCCGGCGTCTGGCGAAAGGACGTCCGCGCCTCGGCGATCGCGGCCGCCGCCTGCCGCATGCTGGAGCAGCTCGGCGTCTGGGACGAGATCGCGCCGGAGGCGCAGGCGATCACCGAGATGATCATCACCGATTCGCGCGCCGCCGATCCCGCGCGCCCGGTGTTCCTCACTTTCGACGGCGAGGTCGCGCCCGGCGAACCCTTCGCGCACATGGTCGCCAACACCGATATGAACGGCGCGCTTCGCCGGCGCGCAGGCGAACTCGGCATCGACATCATCGAGGGTGTCGCCGTCAGCGCCTTCGATACCGGCGGCGCCGGCATCACCGTGCATCTTGCCGACGGCGCGGCGCTGACGGCGCGGCTGCTGATTGCCGCCGATGGCGTCAACTCGCGCCTGCGCGACATGGCCGGCATCAAGACGGT
>JAFKFE010001022.1 GCA_017308345.1 Alphaproteobacteria bacterium
CTTGGCGATCGCCATGATCGCGTCGTAGTCGGCGGCGAGCCCGAACAGGTCGACCGGGATGATCGCCTTCGGCTTCAGCCGGCCTTCCTTCTTGATCATTTCGATCGCCGCCTCGAGGCTGGCGATGTCGATGTTGTAGGTATCACGGTCGACGTCGACGAAGACCGGCTCGGCCTTGGCCAGCGCCACCACTTCCGCCGTTGCGGCGAAGGTGAAGCTCGGCACGAATACCGCGTCGCCCGGACCGATGCCGGCGGCGAACAGCGGCAGGAGCAGCGCATCGGTGCCATTGGCGCAGGCGACCACATGCTTGACGCCGACATAAGCCGCGAGCTTGTTCTCGAATTCGGTGACCTGCGGCCCGAGAATATAGCGGCCGTCCTCGACGACGTGGTCGATCGCGGCCTTCAGCCGGTCGCGGATACGTTCGCGCTGCGCGCCAAGATCGATGAACTGCATGTCTGCCTCGAATGGATTCACAGAGCGTCGGAACGAACTTCGTGCGTCCGGCAGGGCGCGCGTCGCTCCAACAACAAACCGGCCCGCTGGTACCAGACTTGGCACGGCTGAGAAAGCCGCCCGGGTCCGGGACAGATTGCGTATGTGTCGCAGCCCGTTACCGGTTTTGCCGGCGCAAGGCCTGAAAAAGCCGGAAATCCGCGCTTCGCGTGGCTTCCACAGCCCCCTCTTGTCGCATCGTTACGCTGTCGGGAAACATAAAGTGATCGGCCGGGGAGGGCGGTCTCGCGCCCATTCCTATGCCGGATCAGCCGATTTCGTGCCGCCATGGCGGGTTGGCGCCGGCCCGCGAGACGGTCACCGCGGCTGCCCTGGAGCCGAGCTCCAGCGCCTGGCGGATAGCGTCCTCGGAGAGACCGCCGATCGCCGCCTTGGTGAGCAGGCCCTGTTCGTGCAGCGAGGCGAGGATGCCGGCGTTGAACGTGTCGCCGGCGCCGACCGTGTCGACCACCTTGACCTTTTGCGGCATGACCGTGACCTTGTGCGCCTTGCTGTAGCCGACGGCGCCTTCGCCGCCGTGGGTGACGACGATCAGCTTCGGTCCGCGATCCAGCCAGTTGCGCACCACATCCTCATGCGAGCCGGCTTCGTCGAACCATTTGAGGTCCTCGTCCGAGAGCTTGACGATGTCGGCCATCGCCATCATCTCGCGGATGCGCCTCAGATGCTTTGCCTTGTCCGGGATGAAGTTCGGCCGGATGTTGGGATCGAGCATCATCACGCGGGCTTCGTGCTCGCGCCGCATGAATTCCTCATAGGCCGATCCCGCCGGCTCCGAGATCAGGCTGATGGCGCCGAACAGCATCGCCTCGATCTCGGATCCGAGCTTCGGCAGGTCCTCGATGGTCAGCATGCGCCCGGCGGTGTTCTCGTCATAGAAGGTGTAGGTCGCCTGGCCGTTGGTGAGCCGTACGAAGGCGAGCGTCGTCGGGCGCGGCGACGTGTGCGCATAGGTGGAACTCACCTTGCTTGCGCCCAGCGCCTCGCGGAACTGGCCGCCGAACAGATCGGAGGACAGGCCGGAGAAGAAGCCCGCCGGCGCGCCGAGCCGGCCGAGCGCGATCGCCGAGTTGAACACCGCGCCGCCGACATAGGGCGCGAAGGCGGCTTCGCCTTCCGTCGTTATGCGCGGCAGCATGTCGATCAGGGCCTCGCCACAGCAAAGGATCATTATGTGTTGGTCTCCGGCGGATGGATCACGCCCTTGCGGATGATGATGTTGGCGAAGAGCCTGGGTTCGCTGGTCGCTACGATCGCGTGCGCGGCCTTGACGCGTGCATAGAAGTCGGCCCCGGCCAGCGCAATCACCTTGTGGCCCGGCGCGCGCCTGGCGCAAACTTCTTCCATCTCGCGATGCACGGGGTCGGCCAGCGCCGGGTCGCCCTTCACCGAGGCGCGGAACAGCGCCTCCGGCACCGCCTCGTCCACCGGCAGCACGCTGAGCACGGCGTCAAGCACCGGGATGACGTGGTGGCCATCAGCGCGAACCAGCCGGCGCGCCTGTTCCTCGGCCGGATAATTGCCGTCGACGATCGCTATCTCGTCGCCATGGCCCATTGCCCTGAGCGTCGCCAGGAACCGGGGGCCGAGCAGCGACGGGATGCCGATCAGCATTCTCAGGCGCCCCCGGACGTGTTCGGTCCGATCAGGAACCGCTCGGAAAGCGGCAGGCTGGCGCCGCCGAGCGCCCGCGCATGGATGCCGACCGTTCCCTCGCGCACGAAGGGTAGCTTCAATCCCTCGGCGTCGATGCCGGAGATGGCTTGCCTGACTGCCTCGACGAGCCGGCGCCGCACATCGAGCGGCATCCAGCCATCGATGACCGCCGCCTCGAAATCGATGACGGACGAGGCCGCGACAATGGCATAGGCGAGCGCGCGCGAGGCGCTGGCGATCCACTCGTCCAGCTCGGCGCCGATGTCGCCCCAGTCCTGCGGCGAAGTCCACAGATGCGACGCCTCGACCCCGCGCCGATTGAGCGCCTTCTCCAGCATCGCGATCGAGGCGACGTCGATGAGCTGCGTCGGCTTGCCGTCCGGCCCCGGCACCGGCATCGATCCGAGCGCGCCTGCGTTCCCCTTCGGTCCGCTGTAGAGGCGGCCGTTGAGAACGATGCCGCCGCCGGCGAAGGCGCCGATGTAGAAATAGACGAAGTCGCGCGCCGCGCCCGTCTGGCCGAAGACGAGCTCGGCGCCGCAGGCCGAAGTCGCATCGTTCTGCAGGTATACGGGGAACTCGCACTGCGCCTGGATGTCGGCGCGGATGTCGCGATGGCGCCACTCATCCATGACGTCGCGCGGCGCGCCGGCCGTGTCGGCCCAGTTCCATAGTTCGAACGGCATGGCGATGCCGAGCCCGGCAATGCGCTTGTCCTGCGCCGGCGTCAGCTCGCCGCGCATCGTCTTGATGCCGTTGGTGACGAACTCGACGGTCTCGCGCGGCGCGGGATAGCGGTAGGAATGCTGCAGCATGGCGCGCACATTGCCGAGAAAGTCGATCAGCACCAGCTCGGCCGAGCGTCTGCCGATCTTGAGGCCGATGAAGAAGGCGCCTTCCGGATTGAGCGCCATCGGGATCGAGGGCTGGCCGATCTTGCCGCGCAGCGGCGCCTGGCGCACGAGCAGCCTGTCTTCCTCGAGCTCGCGCATGATCACCGACACCGTCTGGGCCGAAAGCCCGGTCATGCGCGCAATGTCGGATTTAGCCAGGCTGCCATGCTGGCGCACCAGGGACAGCACCAGCCGTTCATTGTGGTCGCGCATGCCGCTCTGGTTTGTGCCGCGATGCAGCCGGCTCTCCAGAGCCTCGGGCGAACCGTGCCTCGCAATGCCGGTCTCCACCCTGTTCCTCCCGTCGTTTTCCCCTCGATGCTTTTCGTTCAGAATGAGTGAACAACGCAAGCCTGTCAATAATAAATAAGAGTGATTTAATTATTGACAGACGATGTGGACTGGTGTTTTTTGAGGTGGCGTCCACGCTGGGAGAAATGGTTGGGCGCGCTCGAGACGCCGGGTGTCCGGTGTCCGAAACAGTTCCATCGGGAGGAAAATCGTGACCAAGAAATCACTGCTGAAGTCCACTGTGTTCGCGGCTGCCGGCTTGGGCCTGATGGCGTTCGCTTCGGCGGCGTCGGCCGCCGGCGTCGGCGCCTGCCTGATCACCAAGACCGACACCAATCC
The DNA here is from genome assembly GCA_017308345.1 of Alphaproteobacteria bacterium. GTDB lineage: Bacteria > Pseudomonadota > Alphaproteobacteria > Rhizobiales > Rhizobiaceae > Mesorhizobium. Next base: position 3,699 of record JAFKFE010001022.1, read on the forward strand.
CTTCTTCGTGAAGATGAAGGAGGGCGCGACCGCCAAGGCCAAGGAACTCGGCGTCGACCTCAAGACCTATGCCGGCAAG
>JAFKFE010001023.1 GCA_017308345.1 Alphaproteobacteria bacterium
GGCCCGCATCCTGCCCGCCGACGAGCGGCAGGGACAAGGAGAGAGCGAAGACCTTATGCTGTAGATCTTTGTGGAGACGGTTGCCGATTCGAACCAGGAGGCGAAGTCGAATGAAATCCAGCAATCCATAGATCACGTAGAGACCCAGCATACCGATCGTAAATCCGACCAGCGTGGGAACACTCTGCGAAGGCAAAACGCGATCGTAGACTTGCAGCATATAGACTGAGCCGGTCAGGGCGAGAACGTTTATGACCCCCGAGAACACGCCAACGCCTATCAGGCCAGGCGCGGATCGCAGCAGGGCTGCACGCAGGGCAGGCGAGCGTTTCCAACTGCTCATGGCCTGCGACCCGAGGCAGGAAATCGCTGTGCGGACTCAATGGCTCCGCAGGCCGCGCGCAAATTCTTGGTTTTCAGGAGCGTACCCTCTTTGCCTTCTAATTTACGCCCCGCTAACATATCTGGCCTCCGGTCAAATTGTAGCGAAATCGTGGCGCCGGCCCGAGAAACTCGAAACTGACGCATCAAAATCAGGGGAAAACGCAGTCGCTGGGACGTCGGGAAGCTGGAAACCTGCGGCGGCGAGCGGTCGGGCTATCAGGCCGATACCGCGCAATCCTTTTTCAGGTTGAGTCGACCCGCGGCCGGCGTCGGACGATCGGGTCAGGTTGGTTTCGCGGAGCCATTGAGCCTAAAGCCCGGCCCCTTAGCGCTTCTTCGCGATAACCAGGAAATGTTGCGCCAGTTTTCCAGGAACACGAACTGTTCTGGACACCTTCTCGACGGGCTCCATCAACGCTCCGCAGACCCCTGGCAGGAGGTTGCCCGGCCGGGGCAGATAGCCGTAGGGTATCATCTCCTCGACCAGGAATCCCGACGCGGTCAGGAATTCCTTGAACGTCGCTGCGCTTAGCGTGTGGCGAATTGTGCGTCCAGACAACCGATTGAGCAGCCGGCAAGCCAGACCGATGGGCGAAGTCGCATTCATGTGGACATTGCACACAAGTCGCCCGCCATCGTTGAGATGCTCATTGATCGCCTTCAATGCATCCCACTTCAGTTCATCCTCCGCATTCAGGAAGAAGCGAAATGCCGTAACGACGTCGAAAGTCTCGCCGAGAGGCTGCGTTGTCATATCGATATGAAGCAGTCTCACATTGGGTGGAACTTGCGCGCAGTCGAGCATGGATCTGGATACGTCGGCGCCGACCACCTCGGTGAAAAGGCCAGATGCCGCGTTGGCGATGCGGCCTGTCCCGCACGCGAAATCGAGACACTTTCGACCGGCTCCGCCCATCGGGCGAAGAACATCCAGGATCAAGGGCTTTTCGATTTTCTCCCAGAGCGCCCCATAGTAGCCGGACTCGTGCGTTTTGTTGTAATGCACGCCGTAGCCCGGCGCGCAGTGGCTGGCCCTATAGTCGTCCGAAACTCGGTCGCCCTGCGCGGACTTTGGCTCCTGCCAATCCCCAGACCCGCCGGTCTGAGGCTTGGCCTGCGGAACCAGCGCCGCCAAAGGCTTGTCGAAAGCGTGGCTTGCCAGGTGAGCCATTCGAGCCGTGTTGGTCGTCGATGTCGGCTTCACCTCTCGCTTGGCATTGAGCCTCACCAGGATCTCCCGTTCGGTTGTGTTCGACTACCCGATCGAACAGTGAACTCCCCAGGCCCATTCTTTCGAACTGCGACTGAAGCGGCCTATTGGATCGCTGCACTCTGCAGGTCGCTGCTGAACCTGGCTTCCACGGTATCCCCCGGCATCACAATCGTATCTTCGTCAGCCTGCAGCTTGCGCCACTCTTCGCCTATCCTGCGGACGATAGTAACCTGCGCCTGGATCGTTTCGCCGGCAATCGGCAGCGGCCGCCCGGTCGATGCCCCGGTCGGTTGCAGTTTCTCGCTGGCGGCGTGGAGCCTGGCGGTGACATCCGCCAGGCGCGCATTGGTGTCCTTCAGATCCGTCAGCAAGACAATCCGCCTCTGATTGTCGTTGCGCTCGCGCTGCCTGACATAGTCTTCCTGCTGGCGCCGCGCTCTCATGAGCTCGACCGAGGTTTGCAGCGCACCGCTTGAAGACAGAAGCAGGGCGCGCCTGACGTCCGAGAGCCGGTTGTTGGTCAGATTGCCCGCATCGAACGCCTTGGTGACGCGCGCCAAATCTTCCTCATCCGCCTTCACGCTCTCGGCCTCGACCTGTTCGCGCTTCTGCAAAACCTCGATTTGATCGGCTGCGTCCTTCTCACCCTTTTCGAGAAAAGCTTGTTCCTGCTGGAAATCGCTGAGGGCGATCTTCAGCGCGTCTGCTTCAGCCTGGGCAATCGCCGCTCCAAGGCTGGGCGACAGAGGTGACCCTTGTGGTGTCTGCTTGTCGAAATCCGCCTCGCCCTGAAGTTCGGCGCGAATACGGGCAGCGTGAAAATAGTCCTTGGTGTAATCCCCCCACAGCGTTTCGTAATCGCGCCTGAGATCAACCGGATCGGGCCCGGTCTGACCTGCCCGCGACCGCAAAAGGCTGAGGCCGCCGGAGACGGCCAGCGCCTGCCGCACGGTCATGAGCGGACGGTAGGCCTGTTGTCCCGGGGTAAGCACGTCGCCCGTCACATAGATCGGACGGTAGTCCGCAATGATGGCGGTCACATCATCCGGCTTGACGACAACCATCTGCTCCCGTCCATCGGGCAGACGCACATGAAAAATCTTGGTCGGCAAAAGCGATTGCATGCGCGTCTGCAATTGAGAAGCCGTCAGGCCCGCGACCGTGACCATCCCGACTTCGGGAAGCGCGATATTGCCGTCCATCTGAACCACGGCGCGCTGCGTTCGATCCGGAATTGGCGCTATCCCGATCTCGACACTATCGCCAGGTGACAGTTTATATGGCTCGACTTCGTCCGCAGCGGCTATTGATGTGAAGGACATCAAGGCAACCGCGGCAAGAGCGGCTGGTTCAAGGAAGGCCATTTGCGAGAATCTCCTTCTGGTTCGGGACCGGCTCCGAAGGCCATTCAACACGGGAAACAAAATCGTATACTGGTCCACCGGGCACGCCCCAATTGCTCGACCAGATCACCTGCGAGCCATCTGGAGATGGCGAGGCATGCGTCTCGCTCCAGTAATCGTAGTGCGTGTTTTGGGTGTCCACGATACGGCGGACCTCTCCGCTGCCGTCCAGACGCAGCGCAATGACCTGCTGTGCGTAAGGTGCCCAATCAGGGTGCTGGGATATCTCGGCCGGCGTTCCGCCGTAGCTCAGAAATACCCAGCCGGGTCTGTCCAGGGACCTGAGCGACGCATGCATGGCCTCGCCGTACTTCATCAGCGAGGTGACCTTGCCATCGGCCAGTCGGCGTTTGATCACCTGATACTTGTCGGGATCCGACTTGCTGATCCCGACGTAGACTTCGTCGCCGTCGGCATCCACCGCCATATCGCCGTGACCGGGCCGGTGATGCTCCATCCACTTCTGACGCAAGACGCCATCGATGGAAAAGATGAAGCTCGCTTCATTGCCGCCGGGCAATTCCTGTGAGCACACGATGTGGATCCCGAGCGGGGAGATCGTGCAGGAGCCAGTGGTTCCTGGAAGCTGGACGAGATCGATATCCGGGAATTTCTGCCGCAGCTTCAGGTCGTAGCCAAACACCACGGCTTTGCCGTCATTGCGCGTCGCACGCACCGCAATGCGGTTGCCGTCGCGACTCGGATTGCCTTTGTTAGGACCGAACCGAAGATCGCTGTAGGCTGTCGAGCCAAACACAATGTCCTC
>JAFKFE010001024.1 GCA_017308345.1 Alphaproteobacteria bacterium
CGCGCTGTACGGCATCGCCGAGACACGCGCGCTCATTGAGCGGGCGCTGGCTGGTCAGTTGGCGGCGTAACGGCGCCGCCAACGGCCGGCAGGATCGAATCCGGCGCCACCGGCGCCGGCTCCGATGCAGCCGGCAGCGCCGGCAAGCCGTCAAGGTCCGGCGCCGGTCCGAAAATGCCTTTCCTGGCCGTGCGGGCCTTGTTCCCGGCCTCGACATAGGGGCCGCCTTGCGCGGCACGCGCCCAGCCATTCTCGACCAGCCACTGGCCGATATCCTGGTTGCCGATATGGCATTCGGCGGAAATGGTGTCGCGGCCGCCCTCCGGCGGCACCGCGCAGGCGACCGCCCGGCCGCGCAGGAAGGCGCGGAAGGCCGTCCTGGCGCGCGCGCCGCAAGCCCAGTTCTTGCCCTCATCGCTACAGGTTTCGTCCGCCTTGACGACATCCACGCCGGACACCGCGACGGCGTAGCCCTTCCCCTCGATCAGCCCGGCGGCGGTGGCGACCGGCTGGAACAATTTCGTGCCGTTCCAGTCGCCTGGCATCTTCGTTTTGGGCGGCTTGGGCGGCCCGGCCAGCGCCAGGTCGCTGAGCGGCGCGCGCGGTTCCACCCTTTGGAGTTCCTGGTCCGACAGTTCCGGCGGCGCCACCGTTTCGGGATCAATGGCCCTCGAGCGAACAGCGGGGTTCGGTGGCTGCGGCGCGGCGGGCGCGGGAATGGCCGAGGTCATCGGCTCTTGCGCCGCGTCGGAAGCGGAAGGCGTGTCGCCGCCGGCGATGGGAAGCGCATCGGCGATGGGATCGATCTGATCGATCGTGATGACGCTCTCATGGCTCTTGATCGTGTGTCCGCCGGCAACGACGAGCGCCGCCATGACCGGAATCGCCAGAACCGCAAGGGCTGTTTGAAGAAGCCGCACCAGCCCGGACCTACTGGCTCGCCCAGACGATGCGCGCCACCCATTCGATATCGCGCGCCGGGATGTCCCGGTCCGGGTGGGCGGGATTAAGCGAAACCAGCACGATCGATTTCACGGTTTGCCGGTCGAGCACCTTGGCCATCACCTCGCCGGCGGTGGTCTTGACGACGACGCGGTCGCCCTTGCGCGTCGGCGCGCCGGGTTCGACGATCAGCACGTCGCCGTTACGGTAGAGCGGCAGCATGGAATCGCCTTGCACCTGCAGCGCGTAGGACGTCTCGGTCGCGCGCGCCGGAAGCTCGACCAGATCCCAGCCCTGCCCCGCCGGATAGCCGGCATCGTCGAAGAAGCCGCCCGCGCCGGCCTGGGCGAAGCCGAGCAACGGTACGGCGCTGCGCTTGTGTGCCGCCGACGCGCCGCCGCGCCCTTCGATCAATCCGGTGAACTCCTCGAGCGACGCGCCGGTAGCCTCGATGATCTTGGCCAGCGATTCGGTCGAGGGCCAGCGCGGCCGGCCGTCGGACGACAGGCGCTTCGACTTGTTGAAGGCTGTCGAATCGAGACCCGCGCGCCGGGCAAGGCCGGAAGCCGACAGCGAATAGCGCTCGGCGAGAGCGTCGATTGCGGCCCATACGCGGTCGTGTGAGAGCACGCGCGCGCTCCTTTGAAAACAGGAAAAAATGCCTCAGCCCTGTCTAGCGCGCGGCCACCCGATTGTCCACCAGCGTGTTCCTTCCGGGTCTTCACGCCAAGCACGTTGTCGCCAAGTCCGTCTGGAGGCCAACCCGGATTGACTTGCCTGATCAGGCAGCCTTGGCCTGCTCGCGCAGGTTCCGGTGCGAGGCCATGAACGCCCGCTCGGCTTCGGTCGCCAGGCGTGGACTGGCGGTGTGGCCCAGCGCCGCGACGACCTCGTCGATGTCGAGGAAGCGGCGGCCGCCACGATCATAGACGCCGCCCGTGGTCAGGATCAGCGCCGCCGTCTCGCCATTGTCGAGGACAAAGCGGTGCCTGCCGATGACGGATGTCCCTTCCCAGGTCTCGATCGACGACGCCACCTCGAAGCGGCGCCACAGCCTGATCTCGCGCACATAGGCGACCTGCAGCCCGCCGATCATCGGCGCCCAGCCATTCTTGCGCGCGAGCGCGATGAGGCCGACCCGCAGGAAGATGTCGATGCGGCCGAGATCGGCCAGCATCATGTAGCGGGCGTTGTTCAGATGCAGGTTGAAGTCGATATCGATCGGCAAGCAGCGAAAGGCCAGCCGGCTTTCCTCACCGACCCGGTAGGGGCCACGGCTCGACGCCGTGGCCATGGTGCGGGCCATTCGCCCCCAGACATACATGCTGGTTCGTCAGGCCGCCTCTCTGACCTCGCCCTTGTGGTAGGGGTCGAAGCGCTGGTAGAAAGTCTCGCCCTTCTCGGCCATGTCGAGCAGAAGCTTCGGCGCCTTGAACTCGGCGCCATACTTCTTCTGCAGGCCCTTGGCGATCTTGACGAAACGCTTGGCGCCGATGCCGTCGATATAGGACAGCGCGCCGCCGGTGAAAGGCGCGAAGCCGAAAGCGAGGATCGAGCCGACATCGGCTTCGCGGGGGTCGGTGACGATGCCCTCTTCCATCACGCGCGCCGCTTCCAGCGCGATGGTGACCAGCAGGCGCTCCTTCAGCTCCTCATAGTCGACCTTGTCGGGGTTGAGCTGCGGATAGAGGTCCTTCAGGCCCGGCCACAGCTTCTTCTTCGCGGGCTTCGCCGGATAGTCGTAGAAACCCTTGCCGTTCTTGCGGCCGAAACGGCCATGCGTGTCGACCATGGTGTTGATCAGCGCCATCTGCCTGGGATCCACGGCCTTCTCGCCGAGATCCCTGATGGTCTGCTTCATGATCTTCTGGGCAAGGTCGACGGCCGTCTCGTCGGTCAACGCCAGCGGGCCGACCGGCATGCCGGCAGCCTTGGCGGCGTTCTCGATCATCACCGCCGGGACGCCCTCGATCAGCATCTTGTAGGCTTCCGACATGTAGCGCAGCACGCAGCGGTTGACGTAGAAGCCGCGCGTGTCGTTGACGACGATCGGCGTCTTCTTGATAGCACGCACGAAGTCGAACGCGACGGCCAAGGCCTTGTCGCCCGTCTTCTTGCCGAGGATGATCTCGACCAGCATCATCTTGTCGACCGGCGAGAAGAAATGGATGCCGATGAAGTTCTTCGGCCGCGCCGAGTTCTTCGCAAGCGCCGTGATCGGGATGGTGGACGTGTTGGACGCGAAGACCGCCGACGACTTCAGCACCGCTTCCGCCTTCTCGGTGGCGTCCTTCTTGACGCCTGAATCCTCGAACACCGCCTCGACGACGAGGTCGCAGCCGGCAAGGTCGGCATAGTCCGCCGTCGGCGTGATCAGCGACAGGAGCTTGTCCTTGTCCTCGGGTTTGGCCCGCCCTTTCTTGACCTGGTCGGCCATCAGGCTGTCGGAATGCGCCTTGCCCTTCTCGGCCGACGGCAGGTCGCGGTCGAGCAGCACCACCGGAATGCCCGCCCTGGCGGTGACATAGGCGATGCCGGCGCCCATGAAGCCGGCGCCGAGGATGCCGATCTTCTTGAACTTGGTGTCCGGGACGCCAGCCGGGCGGCGCGCGCCCTTGTTCAGTTCCTGCAGCGACAGGAACAGCGAGCGGATCATCGCCGCCGCCTCCTTGGTCTGCATGATCTCGGTGAAATAGCGCTGCTCGATCCTGAGCGCCGTGTCGAAGGGCACCAGCAGGCCCTCATAGACGCAATTCAGGATCGCGACCGCGGCCGGATAGTTGCCGTAAGTCTCGCGGCGCAGGATGGCGATCGCCGGCGATCGGACCGCCCGGCAGCTTGAAGCCCTTCTCGTCCCAGGGCGCCACCGGCTTCAGGCCGTTCCTGATCATCGCCTTGGCGGTCTCGACAAGCTTCGCAGGCGGGGCGATCTCATGGATTAGGCCCATCTGCTTCGCCTTCTGCGGCGACAGGTTCTGCCCGGTGGTGAGCATCTGCAGCGCCTGCTGCTGGTCGGTCAGCCGCGGCACGCGCTGGGTGCCGCCCGCGCCTGGGAAGATGCCGATCTTCACTTCCGGAAGCGCCATCTTCACCTTGTCGCTGTCGGCGGCGACGCGCCCATGGCAGGCAAGCGACATCTCGAAGGCGCCGCCCATGCAGGTACCGTTGATCGCCGACACGAACGGCTTGCCGCAGGTCTCGATCTTGCGGAACAGGCCGGTCATGTAGCCTGCGTTCTCGAACAGCGTCCTGGTCGCCTTCTCGAGATCCTTCTCTTTCTCGGCGGCGAAGGCGGCCAGCATCTTCTGCAGCAGGGTGATGTCGGCGCCGCCGGAGAAGCTGTCCTTGCCGGAGGTGATGACCGCGCCCTTGATGGCGGCGTCGCCGGCGACCTTGTCGACGATGGCGTTCAACTCGCGCATCACCTCCTCGGTGAAGACGTTCATCGAACGGTCCGGCATGTCCCAGGTGATCAAGGCGATGCCGTCGGCGTCCACGTCGAGGGTGAAATTGGTGTAGCTCATAGTCTCTCTCCCTCAGACGCGTTCGATGATGGTGGCGGTGCCCATGCCGGCGCCGATGCAGAGCGTGACCAGCGCGGTGTTGAGGTCGCGGCGCTCCAACTCATCCAGCACCGTGCCCAGGATCATGGCGCCGGTGGCGCCGAGCGGATGGCCCATGGCGATCGCCCCGCCATTGACGTTGATCCTGTCGTGCGGAATGTCGAAGGCCTGCATGTAGCGCAGCACGACGGAAGCGAAGGCCTCGTTGAGCTCGAACAGGTCGATGTCCGAGATCTTCATCTTGGCGCGCTTCAAAAGCTTCTCGGTGACGTCGACCGGGCCGGTCAGCATCAGCACCGGCTCCGAGCCGATATTGGCGAAGGCGCGAATGCGCGCGCGGGGCTTCAGGCCCATCGCCTTGCCGGCCTTCTTGGAGCCGAGCAGCACGGCGGCGGCGCCGTCGACGATGCCGGAGGAATTGCCGGCATGATGGACGTGGTTCACTTCCTCGACTTCCGGATGCTTCTGCACGGCGACGGCGTCGAAACCGCCCATTTCGCCGGGCATGACGAAAGAGGGGTTGAGCGAAGCCAGCGACTGCATGTCGGTCGAAGGCCGCATGTGCTCGTCATGGTCGAGGATGGTAAGCCCGTTCTGGTCCTTGATCGGGATCACCGACTTCTTGAAGCGGCCGTCGGCCCAGGCCTTGGCGGCGCGCTTCTGGCTCTCGACGGCATAGGCGTCGACGTCGTCGCGGGAAAAACCATACTTGGTGGCGATCAGGTCGGCCGAGATGCCCTGCGGCACGAACCAGCCGGGCAGGCCGACGGAAGGATCCATGAACCAGGCGCCGCCGGACATGCCCATGCCGACGCGCGACATGGATTCGACGCCGCCGGCAATGACTATCTCGTCCGCCCCTTGGGCGATCTTGGCGGCGCCGAAATTGATGGCGTCGAGACCCGAGGCGCAGAAGCGCGAGATC
>JAFKFE010001025.1 GCA_017308345.1 Alphaproteobacteria bacterium
GCAATCGTCATGCTGCTGTCGCCGGTGTTCTACTTCGCATTTGCCCTCATCAACACGCGGCTCAACCTTGCCGTCACCGGCGCGCTGGTCAATACGATCGTAGTGGCCGGCGCGGTCCTTGTCGGCGCGGTCGTCTTCAAGGAAGACGTTTCCAAGGCCCAGTATCTGGGCATTGCCCTGGCATTGGCCGCCGTGACGCTTCTCAACGTCGACTGACGCAAGCCTAGCGCTTGAGCGCCAGGCCGATGGCGATGAAGCTCCAGCCCTGGAAAACCAGGTCGATGGCCAGGAACATGCCAAGCACCCACAGGCTGCTCGCCGGCCAGCGCATCGCGATGATCAGGCCGAGCAGAATGGTGATGATGCCGGCCGCGAGCAGCCATCCCCAGCCTTGCTCGGGTCGGTGATTGAAGGCGACCCAGGCTCTCAGCAGCCCCGAGGCCACGAGAGCGATTGCGAGCAGCAGCGTCAGCACCGCCGAGGCAAGCAGGGGGTTGTCGAAAGCGAAGAAGCCGGCGACTGCATAGAGCAGGCCGCTGAGCAGCCAGTAGAAGAAGCGCCCCCATGTCCTGACGCCGAAGGCATGGATGATCTCGATGGCGCCGGCCATCAGCATCAGCCAGCCGACCACATAGACCGAGGCCACGGTGGCGATGAACAGATTGCCGAAAGCGATGCCGCCGAAAATCAGCAGCAGCACGCCCAGCGCCACGAACCATCCCCATTTGTCGCGCGTCTGGCCGATTGCGTCCTTCAGGGCGTCGCCTGGCAAAGTCATGATATGTCTCCCTCGGGTAATTCCCGCGCCGCACGCGGTGGAGGAAAGGTAACCCCAATGGCATTGCCCGTCCAGCAATGGACAGCCTCCGTCGCCGACCTTCCGCCGAGGTCGCGACTGTGGTAGCGGATCCAAATCCGGCGCCCCGCCGGGCGAGCCGTCGAAGCCCACAAAACCCACGCCGCGAAGCCCATGAGAATCCTCGAAGTTGGGCGTACCCCATATCTGGCCGGCTATTTCCCCGGCAGCGTGGAGAGATTCGACACCAGCGCGTATGAAAACAGCACGCCGCCCGAGTTTGCCGGGCTGTTGGCATTGCTGAAAGCCATCCGGAACGAAAGCTACGACCTGATCGTCTGCGAGCCCAACGTACGGCGGCGGCTCGATGCGCTCTCGCGCCTCTTGTTCTCAAAGCGGATTTTCTCCTGGCGGCCGTCCTTCTCCTCGATATTCGCCCAGCAATTGTTCCGCCGCCGCCTCGATGTTCCGGTTGCTGTCGTCGACATAGAGGACCATTCGCGCATCACCGCGGCCGATCGGTATCTGCTTGCCAGGTCGACGCTCTATTTCAAGCGGGAACTGCCATGCGACGAGTGGAGACTCCTGGACAGCGGCGATGGCTTCGCCGGCCGAAGCCTGCGCTCGAAACCGTCCCTGCGCGCCATGATGGACAAGGTCCTGCCGGTCTCGCTTGGCATGTCGATTGAAGCCGAGGTTTTTGCGCGGGACATGGCGAGGGTCCCGAAGACGAGCGATGTGTTTTTTGCAGGCAACGTCCAGGGCCTGCCCGAACGCGAACGGGGGCTTGCCGAGTTGCGCGAGCTCGCGGCCGCGGGCGTGAAAGTCGATATTCCCGAGCAGCGCATCGACCGTCAGGAGTTTTTCCGGCGATGCGCCGCGGCCCACCTCGTCTGGTCGCCGGAAGGCTACGGATGGGATTGTTTCCGTCATCACGAAGTCGCGGCGTTGGCGTCCGTGCCGGTCATCAACGCACCTTCCATCAGGCCCTACCGGCCCATGAGACACGGCGGCGAATGCCTCTACTACGTGCCCGAAAGAGGCGCGCTGACCCGCACCATCCTCACAGCGCTGGAGAACCGCGACGAGTTGATGGCCATGGGGCAGGCGGCGCGCGAGCACGCCTTTTCGTTCAAGCGCCGCAGTGAGATCGGCCGCTACGTCGTCAACGAAACCCTGAGCCGGTTTCAGAGCGCGGCGCCGGCCAGCCGCTCTGCCCGGCAACCGTAAAGGCGGTCATTCTGGCTGCAGCCGGACTTCGTCCGCGAACGGCGCGAGCGCAGCCTCCAGCGTCTCCCGGCCGGCCTGCTCCCAGCTCCGCGCCACGAATTCGCCGGCCTTCGCCTCGTAGGGAGCACGGGCCCCGGGGGAGGTGATCCACTGCCGCATGGCGTTTTCCCATCCTTCGACGTCGAGCGGGTCGAGACAGAGCCCGAACGGACCGACCACCTCGGCGATGGCTCCGCCCGTCGAGGCGATCAGGGCCTTGCCGTAGGCCAGCGCCTCAACCGGCGGCAGCCCGTATCCCTCATAGAGCGAGGGGTAAACGCAGAATGCACTGTTTTGGTAGAGCAGGGACAGCATCCCGTCATCGACGTTGTCGAGATGGACGAGGCTCTTGCCGTAGTCGGGATGATTATGGAGCTTCGCCAGGACGTCATCGACCATCCAGCCCCTACGTCCGACGAAAACCAGCTTCATGCCGCTATGCGTGACCGTTCCATCGGCAACGAGGCGCCGCCATACATCCATCAGCAGCGAATGGTTCTTGCGCGGCTCGATGGTGGAAACGAACAGGATGTAGCGACCCGTCTCGAGCCCGTCCGGCAGGCGGCCGTCCGCCTTCGATTTGCGGGCGCTGTCGCAGCCGAGCGGGACCTGTTTCAGCTCCGGCAGGCGGATGCCGAGCTTGGCGGCGTATTCCTCCATATCGGTGGTGACGCGCCTCGAGGTCAGGATGAAGCGGTCGGCCAGCCTGATCGCCAGGTTCACATAGTCCGTGAATCTCTTGACGTCATGCGGCTTGTACCATTCGGGAAACTGGATCGGGATGATGTCGTTCAGGAGCACGATCAGCTTTGCGCCGGCCGAGCCGCAGGCGCGCGAAATGACCTCGATATCGGTGTGCGCCCAGTCGTTGTTCATCAACAGCAGATGGTCGCCGGGCGCCAGCCGGTACTGGTTGCCGGCCACGGTCCGCAGCGGCACGATGCGGACGCGTGAGCCGTCGTCGCGCGCGATCAGCCGCCGCTCGCTTTCCTTCATCAGCCGGTTTTCGATCCGCTCGAGGAAACGAAGGGAAACGCCGCCGGGATTGCGCCGGCTGAACGCGCCGATTTCCGTTATCAGGACGGGCCGGGTCCGGATAAAAATTCATGTCGCATGAGATGTCGCCGGCGATGATTTCCGCCGCCATCCGCGGCGAAACCTGCCTGAGGACCCGGTCGATCGGGTCGAACAGCGTGAACACGACCTCGGAGGCCGTGAAGGCGGCCGCGGCCGCCGCGTAGTGGCGTTGCACGCGGACCAGCCCGACCGGAGGGCCGAGCCATCGCGCCATGCTCGTGAGATCGAGGACAAGCCGCATCAGCCGGGCCGCATCAGTTCGGTCGCATTTTTGCGGGGCGCGCCATCATCCTGCGCCAGGCCAGCCGAGGTCCGAGCGCGAGCGTCCTGAAAGAGGGGGCGCCGACGAGCGCGAGGAACAGCAGCTTGCAGGTGATGGCCAGGGGTATGCCTGGGGTTCGCAGCAGCAACTCGATGTCGCGCCTCTCCCGGCCGGAGATACCGGCCCCCGTGGCGGCGCGCCATGCCAGAAAGGCTCCGATCGCGGCCGCGGGCTGGCTGTTTGCCTCGAACGGCTCGGCGCGCGAGCGCCGCAGCAGCGCCGACTGTCTGGCCAGCGCCGCGGCCGCCTTTTGCTGATCTTCCTTCACGCGCGAGATTTGCCCCGGATGCGACCGCAATTTGACCAGCCGCGCGTCCATGTTGGCCAATTTTCCAGTCTCGGAAAGCCGCAGCCACAGGTCGTAGTCCTCCGCATAGGTGAATGCGCGACGGTAGCCTCCCACGCGACGGACGGCTTCGGTCCGGAACATCACCGTCGGATGAAGCATGGGATTGTATCGGGAAAGCGCGTCCCGCAACTGTTCGCTGCCGACGGGAACGTCCATCGGCCTCGTCGGTTTTCCGTCGCGGTCGATTTGCAGTCCGGCCGTACCGAGCAACTCCAAAGCGGGATCCGCGTCGAAACATGCCGCTTGCCGGCGCAACCTGTCGGGCTGCGAGACATCGTCGCAATCCATGCGCGCCACAAGAGGTGCCTTAGCAAGCGAAATCCCCATATTGAGCGCGTCGACGATCCCCTTGCCGCGATTGGCCACAACCTTGACGCGGCCATCGCGGGAGCCGAGCGATGACGCGATGGCGGCGCTGTCGTCCGAGGAGCCATCGTCGACGACGATGACTTCGATATCCGCCAGATCCTGGTCCAGCATGCTTTGCAAGGCTTCGCGGACATAGCGCGCGCCGTCTCTCACCGGAATGACCACACTTACTGTCGGCAACGGAACGTCCTTGCGATGATCGGGCGCGACCGGATGGCCGTTGAATCAGCCTGTTTGGGTACGGGGCGTTCGCGGCCTGGATTCAAAGTTCCATCGCAAAGTTCGACCACCGTGTCGATTGCCCATCTCATTGTAGCGCCGACCTCGGTGAGGCCCGAAGGGCAGGCTCCAGCAAGCGTAGAACCGCCTCGCGCTTTTTCGCCTTCAACGAGAGGTCTCCGTCGAGGCCGACTTCATGCAGCCAGCTTCCCCGCCATTCGCAATAGGCCTGTCTGAGTTCGATTCCTGGCAAGGCCGCGAATGCGGTTATCGGCCGTTGCGGCACCGCGTTCGGGTCCGCATCCCGATAGAGCACCTCCCAGTTGGCCCCGCCGGTGTCGAGACCGGCGAACCAATCGAGCCCGAAATCGAGAGGCTTGCGGCCGACGGCGTCGAATCGGAAGAAGCAATAGCCCGCCCACAGATACCACCGGTCGCCGGCCCGGCGCAGATCGCCGTAAAACGCCACCCTTTCGAGAGGTTCGAAGGGATCGCATGGCTGCGTCGGGAAAAGATCCTGGTCCAGAAATCCGAACGCGGCCGGCGCGGCGGGTTTGAGGACATTATGCCACATCCAGTTGAGCGCCGCGCCGTGGGAGCGGCTCGGGTTTTTCATAGTCCACGGATTGGCCGGCAACCTCGCATAGGCCGCGCCATGAGCCGCGCACACCTGCCTATTCTCGCGCGCGGCAGCTTCGCTGGCGCTGTTATCGGCCACGATGTGGAGATCGTGACGGACAAGTCCCCTGGTCAGCCGCAACTGCAGATCCAGGCACTGGGCATCGTCGAAGGCAGTGGTAAGCAGGACATTGCTGTCCCGGGCGGCGTCGCGGATGTCTGGAACACTGCCATCCCTGGCCGGCCGACCGAGGAACCCACGGTCGATCCTCCGGTAACGGGCGGTCTTGATGGCATGTGTCAGCGGCTGCAATCTAAGCCATTGCCGCCAGTGGTATTCGCGCAGGGCCTTCGGCACGGCTACGGCGGCTTTCAATCCAGCCCGGCCAGGCGGCCGCGATCGACCCGTGGAATTGTCATCGGCGCGCTCCAACCGGTTTCCTGAGAATACCCGAACGAGGCAGCATTCAAGTCTCTTGATAACCGGCTATATACAGCATATTCGTACCTTCAACACGACCAACATTTAAGCGCCCTGCTTTGTTTGTTTGAGTGGAGGAAGTCTGGCGCGCGCCCGGAGTTTCCCTTCGTCGATTTGACTTGGGCAAGACGGCGCTCCGGAAAATGCCATGAGAATCTGCTGCGCGATCTCCGCCCTCTTTATGAACGGGGGCCTGCAAAGGGATTGTCTCAACATCGCCGACCGCCTGGTCAAGCGTGGCCATAACGTCACGATCCTGACGACGCGCCAGGTCGGTCATGTCGAGAGTTCGGCGGCAATAAAAGTCCAGCCGGCCAGGGTCATCTCCAATCCGGGCACCGAATATGCGCTGGGAAAGACCCTGCTGGCGGCCAGGCGGGATTTCGACTGCGTGGTCGGTTTCAACAAGATGGCGGGCCTGGACGTCTACTATGCCGGCGACCCGCCCTATTTTGCCTCGAAGCTCGGATGGTGGCGGCCATTTTCGCCTCGCTTCATGCGCCAGCAAAAGCTCGAATCGATGATCTTTGCCCCCGGCAACGCCGTGCAGATCATCGCGCTCAGCGAACACCAGGCGGCGCTCTACCGCGACTTCTGGCGAACGGAGGAATCCCGCATTCACGTTGTCGGACCGACGCTCGATCCGAAGCGCCGCAGGCCGGAACTCGTGACCGGCGACCGTAATGAAATCCGCGATCGTTTCGGGCTTCCTCGCCAGGCCGTCATCGCCCTGACTGTCGCCAACAGATTGAAGGTGAAGGGTCTCGACCGGGCGGTAAAGGCCCTCCAGGCTTTCCCGGACGTCCATTGGCTGGTGGCCGGTCTTCGAAAAAACAGCGAGGAGGAAACCAGGCTCCGCGGCCTGATCGCCAGATCCGGCATGTCGCAACGGGTCATCCTGCTGGGCATCCAGGAGGACATCCCGGCGATTGTGGTCGCGAGCGATTTCATGCTGCACCCGGCTCGCCTGGAAAATACCGGTACGGTGATCCTCGAGGCCCTCGCAAACGGTTTGCCAGTCATTGCATCGGCCGCCTGCGGATATGCAAAACATGTTGAAGCCAGTGGCGCGGGGCTGGTCGTGGCCAATCGCGACGATCCCGAAATCTGGCGGCAGGCAATCCTGAAAGCCGGCGATCCGGCGATCCGGGCCCGTTGGCACGAGGCGGCTCTTGCCTACGGCTCGTCAACGCCGCTTACCGGCGGGCTTGAAGCAGCCTGCGACCTGATCGAGGCGTCGCGCCGCAATCGGCGTGTCGCTTAGAGCATGATGCCGAAAAGTGTGAAGCGGTTTTCGGGCGACATCATGCTCTA
>JAFKFE010001026.1 GCA_017308345.1 Alphaproteobacteria bacterium
CCTAATGCGAATGGCGCGGGATGCCGGCATCGCGGCGTCCGACAAGGAAATCGAAATCGCAGCCCTGGTCGGCCTGCAGGACGCGTTCGACATAGAGGCTCTGATAGCCGCCTTCCGGCGGCGCCGGCGGTTTCCAGTCGCGGCGGCGGGCGGCAAGCTCCTCTTCGGAAACCAGTAACTCGAGACGCCTGCCGGCCACGTCGAGATCGATCAGATCGCCGTCGCGAACCAGGGCGAGCGCGCCACCCGCCGCGGCCTCGGGAGCAACATGCAGGACCACGGTGCCGTATGCGGTGCCGCTCATGCGCGCATCGGAGATGCGGACCATGTCGGAAACGCCCTGCTTCAGAAGCTTCGCCGGCAGCGGCATGTTGCCGACCTCGGCCATGCCCGGATAACCGCGCGGCCCGCAATTCTTGAGCACCATCACCGACGAAGCGTCGATGTCGAGGTCCGGGTCGTCGATGCGGGCGTAGTAGTGCTCGATATTCTCGAAGACCACCGCCCTGCCCCGGTGCTGCATCAGCGCCGGCGTCGCCGCCGAGGGCTTTATGACGGCGCCGTTTGGCGCAAGGTTGCCGCGCAGCACCGATATGCCGCCTTCGCTGGTCAGCGGCCGGTCGAGCGGCCTGATGACCTCGGGATTGTAGTTCGGCGCGCCGTCGACCAGCTCGCCGATCGTCTTTCCACTGACGGTCATGGCGTCGCGATGGAGAAACCCCGCCCCATCCAGCGACGCCATGACCGCAGCGAGCCCCCCGGCGTAGTAGAAATCTTCCATCAGGAACCGGCCCGACGGCATCAGATCGACGATCGTCGGCACATCGCGGCCAAGGCGATCCCAGTCGTCGAGGCTGAGATCGACGCCGACGCGATGCGCGATCGCGATGAGGTGCAGCACCGCATTGGTCGATCCGCCGATGGCGCCATTGACGCGGATGGCGTTCTCGAAGGCCTGTCGGGTGAGGATTTGCGAAATCGTCACGTCGCTGTGCACAAGGTCGACGATCCGCCGTCCGGCGAGTTGCGCAAGCACGCCTCGGCGCGAGTCGACGGCCGGTATGGCGGCATTGTCCGGCATGCCGATGCCCAACGCCTCGACCATGCTGGCCATGGTGGAAGCGGTGCCCATGGTCATGCAGCTGCCGGCCGACCGGCTCTGGCCCTGCTCGGCGGCGAGGAAGTCCTCGACCTTCATGCGCCCCGCCTTCACCTCCTCGGCGAATTTCCAGACATGGGTGCCGGAGCCGATGTCCTGGCCGCGGAACTTGCCGTTGAGCATCGGGCCGCCTGACACGGCGATGGTCGGCAGGTTGCACGACGCCGCCCCCATCAGGAGCGAGGGCGTGGTCTTGTCGCATCCGACCATGAGCACGACGCCGTCGATGGGGTTGCCGCGAATGGACTCCTCGACATCCATGCTCGCCAGGTTGCGGAACAGCATGGCCGTGGGGCGCATATTGCTCTCGCCGAGCGACATGACGGGGAATTCCACCGGCAGGCCGCCGGCCTCATAGACGCCGCGCCTGACGTGATCGGCGAGCGCCCGCAGATGCGCATTGCATGGGGTCAGTTCCGACCAGGTGTTGCAGATGCCGATCACCGGGCGACCGTCGAACGCGTCGGCCGGAATGCCCTGGTTCTTCATCCAGCTGCGATGCATGAAGGCGTTCTTGCCCTCGCCGCCGAACCATGCCGTCGACCGCAGCTTTCGCTTTTCCTCGCTCACGATCTCTGTTCCTTGCGCCGCCTGTTGCGGTTCTCGACACTGCGGCGAACGTCCTCCTCGGCGTTGTCGATGAGCACGAGAAGGGCCTTCTGCGCGCCGCCTCCATCGCCGGCGGCGATCTTCTCGGCCACCTCGCGATGCAGCGGCAGCGAGTGGCGCTGCCCCTCCGGATTGTCGTTGGAGAGACGGAAGCTCATCATCAGGGCCGTCTCCACCAGCGCCGCCAGTGAGCCGATCAGTTCATTGCCCGTCATGCGCAGGATGGTCTGGTGGAAGACGAGGTCGGGCTTGGCAAAGCGGTCGCCGTCGTCGCCCACGGCCTCCATTTCGGCAAGCGCGGCGTTGAGCTCGGCAAGCTGCTCCGGCGTCGCGCGCTTGGCCGCGAGCGCGGCCGCCATCGGCTCGATCGCCCGGCGCAGCTCGAAAAGGGCCGTGACGTCCTCGGCGCTGACGCCCGCCGCGTAGCGCCATGAAAGGACGTCCGGATCGAGGAAGTTCCAGTCGGAGCGCGGGCGCACCCGCGTGCCGGTCTTCGGCCGCGACTCAACCAGCCCCTTGCCCGCCAGGACCTTGATCGCCTCGCGCAGCACGGTGCGGCTGACGCCCAGCATCTCACTGGAATCATCGGCATTGGGCAGCGCCTCGCCCGGCAGGAAATCGCCCTGCACGATGCGCAGCCCGATCTGCTCGACGACCGTCGCGTGCAGCGCCGTCGAGCCGCTGGCGACCGCCGCGACGACCCGCGACGTGCGGGCGGTGCTGAAGGATTTTATATTCTTCATACTATTCATATGATATGTCTTTATCCAGCCAACGATGAGAGTCAAGCCGCTGGAGAGAGGATGGACGGGAATTTTGAGACGAGGGGTGCTGGCGGGCTGGTCACGATCGCCGACGGCCTGGCGACCGTCGAAATCGCCCCGGCCGCCGGCGGCGCGCTGGCGTCATATCGCTGGCCGGGGAATGGGCATGCCGTCGACTGGCTGCGTCCCGCCTTACCCGCCGCCCTCGACAGCCGCGACGCCGGCGCGATGGCCTGCTTTCCGCTCGTCCCCTACTCCAATCGTGTAAGGGCGGGCCGCTTCGCTTTCGCCGGCCGGGCTGTCGAATTGCCGACGCGGCCGGACGACCCGCATTATGAGCACGGCCATGGCTGGCGAAGGCCATGGACACTGGCCGAGCACGGGGACGCCACGGCGATCCTGCGCTATCGCCACGATGCCGATTCCTGGCCCTGGAGTTACGAGGCAGAGCAGAGGATCGGACTCGCGCGGGGCTGCCTGGGCATCCGGATCTCGCTGCGCAACCTCTCGGACACGCCCATGCCGGCCGGGTTCGGGCTTCACCCCTATTTTCCCGCCACGCCGTGGACGCATGTCCAGGCCGATGTCACGGGGATGTGGGAAACCGACTCCGAGGTGCTGCCCACGCGCCACGTTTCGCCGCCCGCGGGCGCCGATCCGACCACGGGATTCGACGTCGCCGAGGCCGCATTCGACACCGTCTTCACCGGATGGATACGTCGGGCGCGCATCACCTGGCCGGATGAACAACGGTTGCTGGACATCGAGGCCGAAGCACCGCTCGATTTCCTGGTGCTCTACACGCCGCCAGGCGAGCCCTTCTTCTGCGCCGAGCCGGTGAGCAACATCACCGACGCCTTCAACCGGTTGGACGAAGACACAGGCTGCATGGTGCTCGCGCCCGGCGAGAGCCGGTCGGCAAGCGTCCGCTTCATGCCGTCACAGACAATCTGATGCCTGACGCCCGGAACCCACAGCGGTTCCGCGACAACACGCTTCTCGCACCAGCCGCATATGACGCCGTATGCGCCACGAGGCGCGGTCCCAGCACCCGCGCCGACAGCCTTGTCTAGCGACCCCATACGGCTGACACTTTTCCGAAAATCGGGAAAGTCGATGCCAAAATCCACGACTTATCGGGTGAAATCTCCTCGCTACGATCAACCCGCATCAACCCATGAGGAAAGCCGGGATGCTGAGCGAGAAGACGGTGCGCGATGCCGTGGAA
>JAFKFE010001027.1:0-3760 GCA_017308345.1 Alphaproteobacteria bacterium
CGCTCGTGCTTTTCGGCCGCCTCGCGCGACTTGAAGGTGCCGAGATTGCGGCGCTTTCCCGTCGTCGGATCGACCTTGCGCGAATAGAGCCGGTATTCGCCGGTTTTCAGTTTGCGGATCATGGCAACCCCCGTGCGGGCCATGACTCCAACCCGCCAGGGCCATTGCGGTTCCGATCACCTCCCGCCCGCGCGCGACAAAAACGCTTCTGTCGGTGAACCATTTCACGGACGCAAACGACCCAATGTCGGAATCGACATCGCAACGACACGATTAAGTCGAATTATTTGTATTCAAATGACTTTCGCGACGTTATGCGGATGTTGCGAGCGTGCCGGATCTGAGGAGGGTGAGATGGTGACGGCGAAGCTTCACGGTGTTGAACTCGTCAGGGGACAGAAGTGGACGGTGCGCGTCACCGCCTACGGCACGACGCTCATCTTCCCCTTCGAAGCCGAGCAATATGCGCGTTCCTATGCCGATGGCCAGGCCTTCCGCCTCGGTGTCGAGGTTGTCGAACTGAAAGACTGCGCCTGAGGGGCCCGGCCGGCGGCGGCCGCCTGGCCCCGACGACCGGACTGCCGTAGGCCGTGCGGCGCAAAAGCCGGCCAGCAAAGCAGGCCTCGCCTTCATTGCCCTAGCCCTCGCGGCCGATCTTTCGAATCGACAGGTCGCCGAACAGGGCTGAACAGTCGATCTCCTCCTGGAAATGCGCCTGCGGGTCGAGAACCAGCCACGAGGCGTGGGTGCGAAGCTTCTTCAGCCTGGCGTTCTTTTCCGCACGCACGAGGCGCTCCGCCTCGTCTGTCGAGGCCTGAAAAGGCCTTTCGCCCTTGCGCTGATGAGGGTTCCTCGGCATCGCGCTCAAAACGCGCTTACCCGCCTTTCGTTCCGTCGAGAATGGATGATCGGCGGCCTCGGCGCATCGCGGCGTGTCGGCCGCCGGCGCCGCGCATTCCCCCGGCGCCGCAACCCGGGCGACAGACGAGGATGGCAGGGTGCCGGGATCGGTATTGGGGTAGCCCGGCTTGCCTTGGCGGCAAAAGAGTACGGCTCTTCAACCGGCAAGCCGGGCTAAGGCGCCGGCCATTGGGTTTCCTTGGGGGGGAGCCGACGCGGGATCAGACTGTCCGTTTCCCGTTGCGCCCGCAATTGTCGCTGAGGTCCTATGCGCCGGCGCAATGGTCCGAGCGACCAGCGCGATTTTCGAAAAGCGTGAAGCGGCGCTCGAACGGGATCACGCTCTATCTCTTCGGTTCGACGACGGCTTGAGATTCGAGGCCGACCCTAAGCCGAATCATCCGGCCTACGGCGCCCTAACGCTCAGCTTCGCGTAAGCCGGCTGGCTTTCTGGAGCGTGTTCTTGACGAAAAGCTCGGCGTGCCGCGCCCACTCCGCTTCCGTGACGGCGTTCTCCCGAACGGACCGCCTGAAAGCATCCCGAAGTGCCTCGAGCTCAAAAACCGACAGCCGCCGGTTTCTTTTATGTTTTCTTGTGCCGACGTCCATACTGCGTTGCCAATGACAGCAAGGTAACGCCCATCGTATAGGCGGCGCGCATTCGACCCATCAAGGCCTTGGCCCTGACTTCTTTTGGGGGCAAATCCGCCGCGAACGTCATCGGATTTGCGAGCGATGCCGACCGACAGGCTCGTCGCTGTATAATCGTATTTATAACGTCCGATAGAAGGACCCTGGCACGCCAAGGCGGCCACGGCATGGCGCTATATCCCGCGGGGCATATATCTTTTGCTATGGACCTCGGGCCCGATTGGTGGTTGTGTCGGCGTCGCAAGAGATGACCTGCATTCAGGTGGCAGCCGGCCCGCGTTCTCCCCCGTCAACAGGAGCGACGCGGGCTTTTGCCATTCAGAGGGCGAGCAACCTCCCGCTTGCGAAGCGGAGCCGGCAAACCGCCCGTTGTTAACCTTCCCCGTCGGCACGGACCAAGGTCGGTGTCGCAATTGCCTCCCCTTGCCTATACTCTCGCGAACGGGTGGGTGAACGGTGCCGATGTTCGGGAGGTATCTCAAACGACTTGCACGAGTCTGGGGCGGGCTTTCGCTCGCCTGGCAGTTCGTGATCGCGGGCGGCATCGGCCTTCTGGCCGTGATGCTCGTGGTCGGGCTGTGGGTGACATCGCAGATCCGTGACGGCGTCCTGCACAATTCCGCCGCCACCACCGCGCTCTATGTCGACAGCGTGATCGCGCCGCTTTTGCCCGACATGCGCAAGAGCCAGGAGCTCGACGACACCGTCAAGCGGGCGCTGGACGAGACGCTCGGCCAGGGCGCGCTCGGGAAGAGGCTGGTGTCGTTCAAGCTGTGGCGGCGCGACGGCACGATCCTCTATTCGAAGGACGCCGACCTCATCGGCAGGCGGATCAAGCCCAACGGCAACCTCATCGCTGCTTTCGCCGGCAATGTCATGGTCAAATACAACAGGCTCGAGGACGAGGAAGACGACAAGGAACGGTCGCTGGGCGTGCCGCTGCTCGAAATCTACAACCCGGTTCGCGAACCCTGGTCAGGCGAGGTCGTGGCCGTCACCGAATTCTACGAATTGTCCGACGACTTCGAGGAATCGCTGCGCTCGGCCCTGTTGTGGAGCTGGCTGGTGGTGGCCGCCGCCACGGCGGCCGCGCTTGCCCTGCTGTCGGGCATCGTTTTCCGCGGCAGCCGCACCATCGTCACGCAGCGGGCGGCGCTCGAGGCCAAGGTTTCCGAATTGCAGACGGCACTGGCGCAGAACTCGTCGCTGCGGCAGCGCGTCCAGCGCGCGTCGCGGCGCGCCACGGCCATCAACGAGCGTTATCTGAGGCGCATCGGGGCCGACCTGCATGACGGGCCGGCGCAACTGGTGGCGCTCGCCGCGCTCAGGATGGACAGCCCGGTGCTGGTCGACCCGGCCACGTCGAGCGCGCGGCGCGAAGCCGAGATCGCCGGCATCCACAAGACGCTCGGCGAAGCGATGCGCGAGATACGCGGCATCTGCAACGGACTGGTGCTGCCGCAGATCGAGACCCAGGCCGTCGCCGACATATTGCGGCTGGCGGTGGCCGAGCATGAGCGGCGCACCAGCACCAACGTGCTGCTGACCCTGCCGGAGCGCTTGCCGGAGCTCGGCACCTCGGAAAAGATCAGCATCTACCGGTTCGTGCAGGAAGGCCTGAACAACGCCTACCGCCACGGCAAGGGCAAGGGCCAGCAGGTCAGGGCCACGACGAAGGGCGGCAAGCTCCTGGTCGAGGTGATGGACGCCGGCCCCGGCTTCGACCCGGCCCGAAGCGAAGGCCTGGGACTTGCGGGCCTCAGGGAACGCATCGAAAGCATAGGCGGGCAGTTCGAGACGCTGACCGGCCCGGGAGGAACCAGATTGGTGATCACCTTGTCTGTCGAGGAGCAACCGTGAGCACATCCATCCGCATCGCAATAGTCGACGACCACCCATTGTTTCGCGAGGGCGTGGCGCGCAGCCTCGGCGAGATAGGCGGCTTCTAACTGGTGGGCGAAGGCGCCAGCGCCGAGGACGCCGAAAGGCTGGCGCGCGCCAGCACGCCCGACATACTCCTGCTCGACATCAGCATGCCGGGCGGCGGCCTCAACGCGCTCGCCGGCATCCTTTCGGCGATGCCGGACCAGAAGATCGTCATGCTGACGGTGTCTGAGACCAACGCCGACGTCGCCCAGGCGCTGAAGGCCGGCGCGCGCGGCTATGTGCTGAAGGGCGTCGGCTCCAAGGCGCTGGCCGAGATCCTGCG
>JAFKFE010001027.1:3779-6433 GCA_017308345.1 Alphaproteobacteria bacterium
CAGCGGCCAGAGCTATGTGTCGCCGAGCCTTTCGGCCAGGCTGCTTTCAGACCTTCTGCAGCCGACAGGCAGCAAGCCCGATCCGCTCGCCCAGCTCACCGGCCGCGAGGCCGAGATCCTGAAGCTGGTCGCGGAGGGCTTGAGCAACAAGGAGGTCGCCGCCCGGCTGTCGCTGCAGGAAAAGACGGTCAAGCACCACATGACCAGGGTGCTCGCCAAGCTCAACGTGCGCAACCGCACCGAGGCCGCGCTGCTGATGCATGAGGCGAGGGAGAGGAATTGAGGGGAACTGGAGAACTGGAGAACTGGGGAACTGGAGAACTGGAGAACTGAGGAATCGGTGAGCCAGGCCTTCAATTCTTCAATTCCCCAATTCCTCAATTCCCCAGTTCCTCAGTTCCCCTCAATTCCCCAGTTCCCCAGTTCCCTTCCCTGCCCCAACGCAAATCACCCCCGCCTTCAGGGACGGGGGTGATTTGCGGAGCGCGGGAAAAGGGGGTAGCTCCCCCGCGGCCCTCACAAGTTCAGCAGGCGCGACACGTCCTCCTGCGTCGCCAGGCGGTCGACGATGGTGCGGCCCAGCGCATCCGTCATCTCGAAGCGGCCGTTCTGGATTTTTTCCTTCATGCCGTTGCGATGGATGACGGTGATCTTGTCGCCCTCGATCGACAGCGTGTCGCCGGTCGCCGTATTGGTGTAGCTGTTCTTGCCGCCAGGATCGGTGTTGCCCTTGCCGCTGTTGTTGCCCGGGCCGGCATTGGGGTTGCCGCCGCCTGCGTTGCTGTTGCCGGAATTGCCGCCCGCGTTGCTGTTGCCGGATGAATTTCCGCCGGCGTTGCTGTTGCCGGATGAATTTCCGCCGGCGCTGTTTCCGCCATTGCCGTTGCCGTTCCCGCCGTTACCGTTGCTACCGCCATTGCCATTGTTGGCGTACGCGGTGGAACCGAGCTTCGTTACCTTGCCCGGCGCCAGCAGGCAGGGCGCCACGACTAGCGCCAGCGCGGCGGCGAAGCGCGGCGTGAGGTAGGCAAGCCTTTTGCAGGCGGGGTGGCGCATTCTGTCCTTTTCCGCCGGCTCCGCCTCGGCACGGCCGAAGGTCCACTCACGGCGCGGGCGGGACGGAACCAGTGTCTCGCTGACGGGCAAGGATCACATTCCGGCGAGGCGACGAAAGCGGCCCACGACCCATGCCCCGGCCGTTCGGACCATTTCCGCCGCCACGGGTGACCAATGTCGCAACCGTCGAGCGTCACCGGGCTTCAAAAAAATTACCCCCGCACGGAGGCGGGGGTAAGGTGAGCAGCCAGGTCCTACCGCAAGACGATCAGGACCGCAGAGACGAAGCAAAAGGTGGCAACCTGATTTTGCAGCGCTGACCTCCGGTCCCTTAAGATCTAATCCCGATAAAACCTCGCTCTCACAAACTTTGTCCTCACAAACTCCTCAGGCGGTTGAGATCGGCCCTGGTGGCCTTGCGGTCGACGATGGTGCGTCCGTATTTGTCTTCCATCCTGAACCGGCCGTTCTCGATCCTCTCCTTCATTCCGTTGCGGTGCGTTACCTGGATGCTGCTGGGGGTAGCCTCGACCTTGTCGCCGGTAAGCGCGTTCACGTGGCTGTCGACATCGGCGGCGCTTGCCGTGCTGGCGCTGCTGTTTCCGTTATCGCTGTTGCTGCTCGAGCTGTTACCGTTGTCACTGCTGCTGGAGCTGTTACCGCTATTTCCGCTGCTGTTACCGCTGTTGCCGTTGCTGTTCCCGCTATTTCCGCTGTTGCCGCCGCTATTTCCGTTTCCGTTGCCGCCGCTGTTCCCGTTTCCGCCGCTGTTCCCGTTTCCGTTGCCGCCGCTGTTCCCGTTTCCGTTGCCGCCGCTATTTCCGTTTCCGTTGCCGCCTTTGCCGGCAAAGGCCTTGGTCACAACGACACCATCGACGGAGAGACTGAAGGGCGCGACGACAAGCGCCAACGCAGTCAGCGCTCGCAAGACCAGCCTGCAGCCCCTGCGCGCTACGCGCATTCCGCTCTCCCCATGCCAGCCTTTCAACCCGTCGGCCGAACTACCCCACCGGCAATGTCGCGACATTAGCATCCCCAATCAGCCCATATTTAGGAAGTGGCCCACGACCCTTGTCTTGTCCACTCGGACCTATTGCGAATTTTTCATAGGACCTAAGTCTTAATTCAACCACCGGATGTGGTCGGATATTGCCGCCGCGCGCATCGATTCTTCCAAGTCGGGCAAGGCGTTAATGCGCCTGGCTCAGGAACGGATTCGGGCAACGCTCCTCAAGCCCTCGTCCGGATGCATGCCCTGGCGCCAGGGCGCCATACGCATTCGTGCGACATGCATTGACCGGCGGCAGGTGGCGGGCGCGCGGCCGGCTGCGGAGAAGTCAGGCCGGCGAAGGCGCGGGCCGCCGCGCCGCGACCGCCGTGCCGAAGGCGGCGGCAATGACGGCGGCAATGCCGGCGCATTGCAAAAGGTTGAGCTTCTCGTGAAGGAACAGGAAGCCGGTCAGGGCGCCGCCCGCCGGCTCAAGGCACACCAGCATGCCATAGACCCTGGCCGGCATGCGGGCCAGCACCAGCATTTCCAAATAGAAGGGCAGCGCGCTGGAGAACAGGCCGACCACGGTCGCGCCCGCCATGACGCT
>JAFKFE010001028.1 GCA_017308345.1 Alphaproteobacteria bacterium
GTCATCGGGCTAAACTTATAGTTGCCAACGACAACTATGCGGAAGCTCGTCTCGCTGCTTAATGCGGCGCGAACGCTTCAAATCAAGCCCTAGCGGTTCGCACTTCTAGGCGGGGTTCGGAGGTACCTGGCAACAGAAACCTCCACTTCCCCCCATTTTGCTTCTTCCCAATCACCGACGGCCAAGGCTTGTCCGGCGCTCGATGCGCGGCGCACTGCCTTGCAGCCATCCCCCATGGACGAGCGATGCAAGACGATTCCGACCGATTCTTCGTGCTGACCGGCGGCCCCGGCTCCGGCAAGACCGCGCTGATCGAGGCGCTGCGGGCCGACGGCTTCGCGACGGCCCCTGAAGCCGGACGCGGCATCATCCGCGACCAGATGGCGATCGGCGGCCCTGCCCTTCCCTGGCAGGATCGCGCGCTCTTCGCCGAGTTGATGCTGTCATGGGAACTGCGCTCCTGGCACGCCGCGCGTGCCGGAGCGTCGGGCCCGGCCTTCTTCGACCGCGGCGTGCCCGACACGATCGGCTATCTCAGGCTCTGCGGTCTGCCGGTGCCGGACCATGTCACAAGCGCGGCTAAAAAATTCCGCTACGCGCGCCGCGTCTTCGTGGCGCCGCCATGGCCGGAGATCTTCATCCAGGACGAGGAGCGCAAGCAGACGCCCGACGAGGCCGAGCGCACGTTCCGCAAGGTGACCGGCGTCTATGCGGAGCTCGGCTACGAGCTGGTGCCGTTGCCTCTCGCTCCGGTCGAGGAACGGGTGCGCTTCGTCCTCGATCAAGCAGGCTTGCCACGGACATGAAAAGGCCGGGCAAGCCCGGCCTTTTCATGCTTTGAGCAATCCTACTCCGCCGGCGCTTCGACCGCCTCGCGCGAGCGGCCGAGCGTCAGCTTGGCCAGCGTGAACGAGATAACCGCGCAGAGCGCAATGCCCGCCACCATCGGCAGCGGCGTGCCGTCGAAGAAGATGCCGGCAACGCCCATCGCCAGCGCGCCGATGGCGAAATGCAGCGTGCCCATCAGCGCCGAGGCCGTGCCGGCGATCTCGCCATGCTCTTCCATCGCCAGCACCGAGGTGGTGGGGATGACGAGGCCAAGGAAACCGTAACCGACGAAGAGCAGCGCCGCCATCACGTCGAGCCGGTCGACACCGGAGGCCATGATCGCGAACAGCGCCACCATCACCGTGGCATAGCCGGTGACCGCCACCCAGACGACGCGCTTCAAGCCGAAGCGATCGGCCAGCATCCCGGTCAGCTGCGACATGCCGATGAAGGCGACCGCGTTGATCGAGAAGAACACGCTGTAGACCGACGGCGACAGGCCGTAATGGTCGATCAGGATGAAGGACGAGCTCGACAGATAGACGAAGAAGCTCGCAATGCCGAAGCCGGCGATCGCCACGAGGCCCAGGAAGTTGCGGTCGCCCATCAGGTAGCGATAGCCGGCAAGCGCCGTGCCGAAGGACGAGCCGGCGCGATCCTCGACCGGCCGCGTCTCCTTGAGCGAGGTGGCGAGCAGGATGGTGGCCAAAGCCGCGGCCCCCGTCACCGTCCAGAATACGGCGCGCCAGCCAAAGCTCTCGATGATCTGGCTGCCGGTCAAAGGCGCGAGGATAGGCGACACCGAGAACACCAGCATCAGAAGCGACATCAGCTTGGCGGCTTCGTTGCCGGTGTGCAGGTCGCGCACGATGGCGCGCGGCACCGCCATGCCGGCGCTGGCGCCGAGACCCTGCAGGAAGCGAAAGGCGATCAGCCATTCGATGGTCGGCGCCATCGCCGAGCCGACGCCGCCGACCATGAACAGCGCGAGGCCGGCATAAAGCGGCGCCTTGCGGCCGACCATGTCGGAGATCGGACCGACGACGATCTGCCCGAAACCCATCGACAGGAAGAAGATCAGAAGGCTCATCTGCACGGCCGCGGTGCCGGCATGCAGATCCTCGCCGATCGAAGGCAGCGCGGGAAGATACATATCGATCGCGAACGGGCCGATCGCGGACAACAAGCCGAGCACGACCGCGATGCGGAGGAATTTGGGACTCATGATAAGGCTCTTTTCGGATCTGGTTGCCGCCGCGAAATACCGGCGTCTGAACCCAGGACGTTCCATCCCGCGGAAATCCGACATCCGGGAGCGACCTTGTTCGTCTCTTGAGCGAACCTTGTTTCGTCTCCTCGGAGCGAACTTGTTCGTCTCGCAGCGCGGACTCCACTTTATTGCGTCCACAAATTTAGACAGGCTTGTCCAATTCGTCAATCACCGCTATATAGATTTTGATGAAGCACGGCGTTTCTCCTGACACTTTCCCGCCACGCAGCCATGAGGCCAAGCGCGTGTCGGTGGTCGATGCCGCTGCGTCCGTCTTCTGCCGGGAAGGCTATGCCGGCGCCAATATCGACCTGATCGCGGCCGAGGCCGGCGTCTCGCGCCAGACCGTCTACAACCATCACGGCGACAAGGAAAACCTCTTCGTCGCCGTCGTACGCGACCTGACGGAGCGCTGCAATGCCGGCATCTTCGCCACCATCGCCACCTTCCCCGACCAGCCCACGGACCTGGAAGCTGACCTGATCGCCTTTGCCGTGCGCATGAACCGCAACTGCATCTGCAACCGCGACGGCCGTTTCCTGCGCAAGCTGATCCAGGCCGAAGGCGAGCGTTATCCGGAACTGTTCGCGGAATGGCGCGGGCAAGGTCCGGGCCGCACATGGTCGGCGCTTGCCGCGCGCTTCGCCCGGCTTGCCTTCGCCGGCCACTTGTCGATCGGCGACCCCGACGTCGCGGCGCGCCAGTTTCTCGCTCTCGTCAATGCCGAGCTTCAGATCACTTTCATGCTGGGCGGCGTGCCTACGGAGGAAGAGGTGCTGCGCTCCGCCGCAAACGGCGTACGGACCTTTCTCGGCGCCTTCGCCAAAAAGAAATTGCCAGCCGGCAAACAGGCGGCGCTCGCCCACGCCTGAGCGATCAAATCGCCGGCACCCCTCTTGGCCTGAGCGCTTTGCGCCTATATGCGGTTTACGCCGCGCTCAAGCTTGATTACAGCTATGCGGACGATTCAATGGAACCCGACCATCACATGGCCGACGACCACATCCGCTACGACATTCTGGCCCAGGAGGCCCTGCGCGGCGTCATGCGCAAGGTCCTGGCCGAAGTCGCGCGCACCGGCCTTCCGGGCAATCATCATTTCTTCATCACCTTCCTGACCGGCGCGCCGGGCGTGCGCATCTCGTCCAGGCTGCGCGAGCGTTATCCGGAGCAGATGACCATCGTCATCCAGTTCCAGTATTGGGACCTGAAGGTGACGGATGCCGGCTTCGAGGTCGGGCTTTCCTTCTCGGACGTTCCGGAGAAGCTCGAAATCCCCTTCTCCGCCGTGCGCGGCTTCTACGACCCGTCGGTCAATTTCGAGCTCGAATTCGACGTCAAGACGGAGAATGTCGAGGACGAGACGGCCGCCCCGGCCCCAGAGCCGATCGCCGTCGTGCCTGAGAAAAAGGCCGAAACGAAAAAGAAGGCCGCCGAAGCCGAGAAGAAGCCGGCCGTCGCCGAGACTGGCGGCAAGGGCGCCGACGTCGTTTCGCTCGACGCCTTCCGCAAGAAATAGCCTGGCGCCATGGGCGAGGTCGTCAATCTCCGCCAGGCCCGCAAGCAGAAAGCGCGCACCGAGAAGGAACGCCAGGCCGGCGAGAACCGCGCGCTGCATGGCCGGACCAAGGCCGAGCGCGAGCGCGACCGGCTGATC
>JAFKFE010001029.1 GCA_017308345.1 Alphaproteobacteria bacterium
AATTTCGAGAATCACACCATTTCGGTCGTCTATACGATCGACCAGGGCACCAAGGCCTATGTCGAGCGTATCGAAATCCGCGGCAACGACCGCACGCGCGACTATGTCATCCGTCGCGAATTCGACGTCAGCGAAGGTGACGCCTTCAACCAGGTTCTCATCCAGCGCGCGAAGAAGCGGCTGGAGAATCTTGATTACTTTACGTCCGTCGACATCTCGACGGTTCCGGGCTCCGCGCCTGACCAGGTGGTGCTCGTGGTCACCGTGGTCGAGAAGTCGACCGGCGAATTCTCGGTCGGCGCCGGCTATTCGACCGGCGGCGATACGCCCGGCCCGTCCGTCGAGGGCTCGATCACCGAACGCAACTTCCTCGGCCGCGGCCAATACATCAAGCTGTCGGCCGGTGGCGGCAAGAATTCGCGCGACTATGCCATTTCCTTCACCGAGCCTTACTTCCTCGGCCGGCGCATCGCGGCGGGTTTCGATATCTACAAATCGACGCGCAATTACGACCACTACGATACGGACACCACCGGTGCGACCGTTCGGTTCGGCCTGCCGATCACCGACAACATCTCGACCCAGTTGGCGTACAATATCTCGCAGGAGAAGTACTCGATTGCCGACGGGTGCTTGACCGATGGGTCCTATGATTCAACCAAGTGCACCATCTCCCAGGCAATTCAGGACGGCGTAGCGGAAAGCCCTTGGCTTAAGTCGTCGGTCAGCCTCGGTCTGGTCTACAACACCATCGACGATATGAAGAATCCGCATGAGGGCCTTTATATCACTGGTACGACCGAGTTCGCTGGTCTGGGTGGCGACGCGAAGTGGGTCAAGGTGACTGGGCGTGCAAGCGTCTATCAGACTTTGTCCGAGCAGCTTGATCTCGTTGGCCTGGTTTCGGGTGGCGCGGGTTACATTGCGGGCTATGGCAGTGGCGATCTGCGCATCTTCGATCACTTCCAGAGCAATGACCGTATGATC
The DNA here is from genome assembly GCA_017308345.1 of Alphaproteobacteria bacterium. Lineage (GTDB taxonomy): Bacteria > Pseudomonadota > Alphaproteobacteria > Rhizobiales > Rhizobiaceae > Mesorhizobium. Next base: position 988 of record JAFKFE010001029.1, read on the forward strand.
CGTGGTTTCGCCTATGGCGGCATTGGTCCCGTTGCCAATGACAGCAGCGGCGACCATCTGGGTGGCACAACTTATTTCAATGCTTCCGCAGAAGCTCAGTTCCCGCTTCCGGTTATTCCGGAGAGCTTCGGACTGCGTGGTGCGGTGTTTGCCGATGCGGCAACGCTCTATGGCAATAAACTGGCGGGTGTCGATCCGAATTCAGTCGGAATGCAGTTGCGCGCTTCTGTCGGTGTCGGTCTGATGTGGGCTTCGCCGTTCGGCCCGATCCGCATCGACTATGCGATCCCGGTTAAGAAGGAAAAGAGCGACGACGTGCAGGAATTCAACTTCGGCATAGCGACCCGCTTCTAATTTTTTTGCGGTCGCGATGTTTCCGGGCCGGTTGACGGCCCGGAGTGGACTGATCCGACCCAGCTGGATATTGCTTCTGGAATGACCGATCCGGTGTTCTTCGCGCCTTCACGCCGGTATACGGCCGGCGAGGTCGCGAATCTGACCGGCGCCAGCCTGCTTGATACCGCCCAGGCTGAAATTGCCATCAAGGCGCTGGCTCCCGCCAACGAGGGCGGCGACGGCGCGCTCGTCTTTGTCGACGGCAAACGCAATTTCGCGCTGATGCAGTCGCTGAGAGCGGCCGCCGTCCTGTGCCCTTCCGATTTTGCCAGCAAGGCGCCGCCAGGTGTCGCGGTGCTTATGCATCCTCGTCCGCAACAGGCTTTCGCGATGGTCGGGCGCCTTTTGTTTCCGCAGGCCGCGACTCCGGCGCCAATCACCGGGGAAACCGGCATCTCGGCGCACGCTTTTGTCGATCCATCCGCGCATATCGAGGAAGGGGCGATCGTCGAAGCGGGCGCGGTGATCGGTCCCGGTGTCTCCATCGGCAGCGGCACGGTCATTGCGCCTCACGCCGTCGTTGGCCGTTCCTGCCAGATCGGCCGCGACGGGTTCATCGGTCCGGGCGCCAGCATCCAATATGCGCTTGTCGGCAATCGCGTCATCATCCATGGCGGCGCAAGGATCGGCCAGGACGGTTTCGGCTTCGTGGGCGGCGCCAAGGGACCTGAACGCGTGCCGCAGATCGGCCGCGTCATCATCCAGGACGATGTCGAGATCGGCTCCAACTCGACCGTCGACCGTGGCGCGATGTCCGATACCGTCATTGGCCAAGGCACCAAGATCGACAATCTGGTGCAGATCGCCCACAATGTTCGCATCGGCCGCAATTGCATTATAGCAGGGCTTTCGGGTATCTCCGGTTCCGTCGTCGTCGGCGACAACGTCACCATGGGTGGCGGTGTCGGTCTCGCCGATCATTTGACCATCGGGCCAGGGGCCAAGCTTGCTGCGAGAAGTGGATTCATGAACAACGTGCCGGCAGGCGAGATCTGGGGCGGTTATCCGGCACAGCCGATGGCGGAAGCCATGCGCGAGATAGCGATGCTGCGCAAGATGGTCAGGACGCGCAAGCAAGTCGACGGAAATGGCTGATACGGTGGCAACGACACTCGAAGNNNNTCGAAGCGGTCGACATCATGGGGCTGATGAAGCTCCTGCCGCACCGCTATCCGTTCCTGCTGATCGACCGCATTGTCGATATCGACGGCGACGAATCCGCTGTCGGCATCAAGAACGTGACCATCAACGAGCCGCATTTCCAGGGCCATTTCCCCCAGCAGCCGGTCATGCCCGGCGTGCTGATCATCGAGGCGATGGCTCAGACCGCCGGCGCGATCTGCATTCGCAGCCTGAACGCCGAAAAGCCCTCGCTGGTTTATTTCATGACCATCGACAATGCGAAATTCCGCAAACCGGTGGTTCCGGGCGATCAGCTCAGGATCCATGTCAAGAAGATCAAGAAGCGCGGCAACCTGCTGAAATTCGCCTGCGAGGCGATGGTTGACGGGGCGAAGGCCGCCGAAGCCGAGGTTTCGGCCATGATGATCACCGACTGACGGTTCGAAATGCTCATGAAAGTCGAGACATCCATCCATCCTTCCTCGGTCGTCGAAGAAGGAGCCCGGCTCGGTGAAGGCGTCCGTATCGGCCCCTTCTGCCATGTCAGCGCCGAGTCAATCATCGGCGACCGCGTCGAACTGGTCAGCCACGTGTCGGTGATGGGCGCCACGACCATCGGAGCCGGGACAAAGGTCTATCCGATGGCGACTCTCGGCGCGCCGCCGCAGAACACCAAGCACAAGGGCGGACGCACCACTCTGGTCATCGGCGAGAACTGCATCCTGCGCGAAGGCGTCACCATGCATGTCGGCACGGATTCCTCCCGTGGCGAGACCACCGTCGGCGACAACGGCAATTTCCTCGCCTATGCCCACATCGCCCATGATTGCGTCGTCGGCAGGAATGCCACCTTCGCCAATGGCGCGACGCTCGGCGGCCATTGCGAGATAGGCGACAATGTCTATATCGGCGGCCTGACCGCGGTTCACCAGTTCGTGCGCGTCGGCGATAACGCCTTCATCGGCGGCTGCTCGGCGGTCGTCGGCGATATCATTCCCTATGCGATCGCCGCCGGCAATCGCGCCAAGCTGCGTGGCCTGAACATCATTGGGCTCAAGCGTTCCGGCCTGCCGCGCGCCGAAATCTACCTGCTGCGCAAGGTTTATCGGTCAATTTTCGACCGGTCCCGCAGCGTCGCCGAGAATGTCGAGCTTGCCAGGGCGGAATTCGCCTCCTCGTCTCCCGCCGCCATGAAGATGATCGACTTCATCGCCAGCGGCGGCAAGCGGCACTACGCCATACCGCCACTGAAGGGTGGTGGCGGCGACGATGACAGCGGCGATGACGAGGTCTGAGCGCGCCGCATCAGGGTTCCAACTCGCGCCTGGCTCGAAGGTCGGCATTATTGCCGGCGGTGGCAGCCTGCCCGTCGAAGTCGCCGACGGCCTGGTCAGGCACGGTTTTGCGCCCTTCGTCATCATCGCCGCCGGTGAGGTCGACCGCGAGGCGGACTTTGCGGCCTACGAACAGGAAAAACTGGCGCTGGAGGACATCGGGCTGCTGTTTCCGCTGCTGAAGCGCCGAGGCATCACGCACCTAGTCCTGGCCGGCGAGATCAAGCGCAGGCCGCGGCTGAGCAAGATAAGGCCGGCACTTGGTCTGCTGGCGATAATTCCCTCCGTGGTCAGAGCATTGCGACGCGGCGACGATGGCCTGCTGAGGATGCTGACCCGAGCCCTCGAGAAGCGAGGCGTCAGGGTCGTCGGCGCGCATGAAGTCGTTCCGGAACTGACGGCCGGCGAAGGTCCATTGACCGTGGCCGAGCCAAACCAGTCCGACTGGCGCGATATCCAGGCCGCGCGTCAGGCAGCCAAGGCCATTGGCGCGCTCGATATCGGCCAGGCATCGATTGCGATCGGAGGTCGAACCGTCGCGCTGGAAGGCATCGAGGGCACCGCCGGCCTGCTCGACAGAATGCGCGAATTGCGCGGCCACGGCAGGCTTGCCGGCAAGACGCGGGGCGTGCTGGTCAAATGCGCCAAGCCCGGACAGGAATTGCGCGCCGACTTGCCCACGATCGGTCCGCAGACGGTTGAGGCCGCGCATGCGGCGGGCCTGGCCGGCATCGCCGTCGAGGCTGGCCGTTCGCTTATTCTCGAAGGTCCGACAACCCTGGCGCGTGCCAATGCGCTTGGCCTGTTCATCGTCGGCCTGCCTTCAACGGAGCGGGCCAGTGGGGAGCCGGCTGATGGCCGCTGACAAGCCGCTCAAGCTCGCGATCGTCGCCGGCGAGGAATCCGGCGATCTGCTCGGCGCCGACATCGTGCTGGCGCTCGAGCGCATGACCGGCCGCAAGGTTCAACTCGTCGGCATCGGCGGCCGCCACCTGCAGCAACTGGGGCTGACGCCATTCTTCGACGGCAGCGAGATCGCGCTGATGGGCTTCAGCGCAGTGCTGCGCGACCTGCCGCGGCTGATGCGTCGTATCAGCCAGACGGCGGCGATGATCGCGGCCGAGCGGCCCGATTGCCTGGTCACCATCGACAGCCCGGACTTTTCACTGCGCGTGGCGAAGAAGGTTCGCGCAACGGCACCGGCCATACCGATCATCCACTATGTCTGTCCGAGCGTGTGGGCTTGGCGGCCGGGCAGGGCGGTGGCGATGAAGCCCTATGTCGATCACATTCTCTGTATCCTGCCTTTCGAAGTGAAGGCGCTTGCCCGCCGCGGGGGGCCGCCGGCCACCTATGTCGGCCATCGCCTGACGCAGGACCCTGGCGTGCTCGGCGCCGCCAAGGCGCAGGGCCAGCCGCGCGACCTCTCGGAGGACCGTGTCAAGACGGTGCTGGTGCTGCCCGGTTCGCGCCGCGGCGAAGTCAGCCGGCTTATGGAACCTTTCGGCAGGGCGATGTCGGCTCTGCGCCAACGCGGCCACCGCCTGCGCCTCATCCTGCCGACTGTGCCGCATGTCGCCGAGATGGTGAAGACGTCGGTCGCGAGCTGGGACGACAAGCCGGAAATCATCGTCGAGCCGGAGCGCAAATGGCAGGCCTTCGGCAAGGCCGACGCGGCGCTGATCGCGTCAGGAACGGTATCGCTCGAGCTGGCGCTCGCCGGCGTTCCGATGGTTTCCTGCTACAAGCTCGACCCGATCGCGCGCCAGATCCTGCAGCGCCTTGTGACCACATGGTCGGCGCTGCTGCCTAACCTGATTTCCGACCGCGCGCTGGTTCCGGAATTCTACGACCAGTATGTGCGGCCGGAGAATCTTGCCCGACAGTTGGAAGCCTTGCTTGCCGACACCGGCATGCGCGCCTGGCAGAAGGCCGGTTTTGCCGAGATCGCCAGGCGGATGGCGACCGACAGGCCTTCGGGCGAGATCGCCGCGGACGCGGTGATGGGGTGTATCAAGAGAGCGAATAGAGAGTAGTCAGTAGTGAGTAGTTTAGAGCGATAGCTCACTACTCACTACTACCTTTTTTCACCACTCACTCAACGCTTCGCAATCGGCACGTAATCGCGCTCCGTGGCGCCGGTGTAGAGCTGGCGCGGGCGGCCGATCTTCTGGTGCGGGTCCTCGATCATTTCCTTCCACTGGGCGATCCAGCCGACAGTGCGCGCGACCGCGAAGAGCACGGTGAACATGGTGGTGGGGAAGCCCAGCGCCTTCAGCGTGATGCCCGAATAGAAATCGACGTTCGGATAAAGCTTCTTCTCGATGAAGTAGGCGTCGGTCAGCGCGATCTTTTCCAACTCCATCGCGATGTCCAGCAACGGGTCGTCCTTCATGCCGAGCTCGCCCAGAACCTCATGCG
>JAFKFE010001030.1 GCA_017308345.1 Alphaproteobacteria bacterium
AGGAGGCGACCAGGGCCGGCGACAAATCCCGCGACGTGCGCTCCTGGGAAGAGGCCAACCGCACCTTCCATCGCCTGATCCTGGCGCCCTGCAACATGCCGCGCCTGCTCTCCACCATCGACGACCTGCACGCGGCGAGCGCGCGTTTCCTGTTCGCGGCCTGGCGCTCGGAGTGGGAAACCCGCACCGACCAGGATCACCGCGCCATCCTGAGCGCGCTGAGGCAAGGCAACACCGAATCGGCCGCCGCGACGCTCGGCCGTCATGTGCAGTGGATCGGCCAGAAGCCGGTCAAGACCGCCTCCGGCAGGACCCGCGACGCCTTCGCCATCGTCGGGTAGCGATTGGCAATTGGCCGAGGCCTCTCAGCCTCGTCATTCTAGGGCGGAGCAAGGAGCGAAGCGACGCGCGCAGACCCTAGAATCCATGCCGTGACCTTTGAGTTTCGAGGCGATTCAGACAATAGCGCCGGTGCGCCGGCGTAGACAGTCGCCTTCTGCACCGCTGCATTGTTTGGCCCGCGTAACGGCATGGATCCCAGGGTCTCCGCTCCGCTCCGCGTCGCTCCGCCCTGGGATGACGAACTCCCTGGGGCTTGCCATCCTCGCGAAAATATGGATTCGATAATAGATGAAGTTTGAAAATTATCTATAATTTGACATCAACCAAGGAAAGCACCGTGACCAACGCAGCCGCTTCGACCCGTAAGCCCTCCTTCAGCCCGCTTCGGCTGCACAACCGTTCGCTCGCCTGGCAGGTCGGCGCCGTCGTTCTCGGCTCGCTGTTGCTGGCGCTGTCCTCCTATATCGAGGTGCCGATGGTGCCGGTCCCGGTGACCATGCAGACTTTCGCCGTCACGCTGGTCGGCGCCCTCTACGGCTGGCGCTTCGGCGCGCTCACCATCGCCGCCTGGCTGGTTGAGGGCGCGGCAGGGTTTCCAGTGCTGGCGGGCGGGGCGGCCGGCGTGGAGCATTTCGTCGGCCCGACCGGCGGCTATCTCTTCGCCTTCCCGGTCGTCGGGGCCGTTGTGGGCTGGCTGGCCGAGCGCGGCTGGAACGGCAACCGCGTCATGCTCGCCTTGGCCGCCATGCTCATCGGCAACCTGCTCTGCCTGGTCCTTGGCACCGCCTGGCTTGCCGTCATGATCGGCGCCGAAAAGGCCGTCACCTTCGGCTTCCTGCCCTTCATCGTCGGCGGACTGCTCAAGTCGGCGCTGGGCGCGGCGACGCTGAAGCTGTTTTCGGGCAATCGGCGGGCCGGTCACCGGTAAAGAGCTCCGGTTAGCCGGTCCCCGACACCAGATGACAGTCAGGCTGCGCGCCCATCATCTGCTTTGCCTGCTGACCTATGTCGGCAAAGGCTACTCGCCGGCCTTCATCGCCAATTATGACGTTGTGGTGGGGCGCCTGGCAGGCGGTGAGCATGTCGTCATCGTTTCCGGCCCGGACGATATCTGCGCCCCGCTGTTGGACGGGCCCGAACCGCATTGCCTGGGCGAAAGCGCGGCCGGGCGGGACGACGTTGCGGCCCGCGATGTCGCCAGCCTCCTGGGGCGGCCCTTGCCGCCGGGCGCCCGGCTTGAACTCGATGCTCCAACCCTGGCGCGGATGCGCAAGGCGTTTTCTTCCGGCCTGACGCGCAAGGCCTGTCCAGGCTGCGAGTGGTTTGAGTTGTGCGGGAAAGTCGCGGCGGGCGGGTTTCACGGAACGCGCCTTTAGACCGCTCGCCCCGGCGTCCCCCGGATCCAGCCCTCAAAAATTACGGTCGGAGCCGCCCTTTCAAGGCAATAGGTCTTCTCGTCGAACAAAGAACGGCATATTTTCTCTGCGTGCCATCGTTTGTTAAGCGGGATGATTGGATTGTGATTCGGTTCCTGATTGAAGCCCGACCCCAAAAAGGCCATGCTTTGTCGGGAAAAGTTCGAGTCTAAGGGCGGCCTGCCAAGGGCGGGATCGCATCTGGCTGAAAGGGATACGATGCGGCAAGGACGTGCGCGCTGGCTGACGAGGCTGGCATTTTTGACCGGTGTGGCGCTCTGGGTGCTGCCGGTCCAGGCCAAGGAAGCCGACCAACCGCTCCAGATCACGTCTTTCTCGGGCGCCTATCTCGCTGCCCATATCGCCGAAAGCGACAACGACCTCGACGACGCGATCGCCTATTACAAGCAGGCGCTGGCCTTTGCGCCGGACGACAAGGACCTGCAGCAGAGCCTGATGCTGGCGCTGGTCGCTCAAGGGCGCTTCGAGGAATCGCTGGTCTATGCCGACAAGCTGAAGGAAGTGCCAGATGTCGAGCGCTTCTCGCGCCTGGCGCTCGCCATCGATTCCTTCCACAAGAAGGATTACGCCAAGGCGCAGTACTGGCTGAAGCTGTCGCTCGAATCCGACCTCGACCGGCTGCTCTCGGGCGTCATGGACGGCTGGGCCAAGGACGGCGCCGGCAACGCGTCCGAGGCGATGGATTCCATCGAGAAGCTCAAGGGCCCGGACTGGTTCGGCCTGTTCAAGTCGTTCCACCGCGCGCTGATCGCCGACGCAGCCGGCCTGAACGACAAGGCCGACGAGATCTACGCCGCCACCCTGGCCGATACCACGGCCGGCGGCTCGGCGCCCGAAACCTGGATGCGCAATGCCCAGGCCTATGCCTCGTTCCTGGCCCGCAAGGGCGACAAGTCGAAGGCGCTGGCAGTGTTGAACCAGGCCGAAGCCTTCGCGCCGGGCAAGCTCGAGATCACCACGCTGCGCGACCGCATCGCCAAAGGCGACAAGATCGAGCCGTTCGTCGCCGGCCCGGCCGACGGCGCGTCCGAAATCCTGCTCGACCTTGCCACCGCGCTCAACCGCGGCGGCGGCGAGCCTTTCGTGCGGCTCTATTTGCAATACGCGCTGGCGCTGAAGCCGGACAGCGACGCAGCACTTGTGCAGCTTGCCGCCGTTGCCGAGCAGTTGAAGGACGGCGAGGGCGCGGTCGCGCTTTACCGCCGTATCCCGGCGTCCTCGCCGCTGAAGGAGCTTTCCGACCTGCAGATCGGCTTGAACCTCGCCGACCTCGACAAGCATGACGAGGCGATCGCCCATCTCAAGGCCTATCTCGACAGGCACCCGGACGACATGCGCGCCTATCTGGCGCTTGGCGGCGTCTACGGCTCGAAGGAAGATTTCCGCTCGGCCGCCAACCTCTACGACAAGGCCGTCGAGCAGTTGAAGACGCCGACCGCCGCCAACTGGAACATCTTCTACCAGCGCGGCATCGCCTATGAGCGGCTGAAGGAATGGCCGAAGGCGGAACCCAATTTCCGCAAGGCGCTGGAACTGCAGCCCGACCAGCCGCAGGTCATGAACTATCTCGGCTATTCCTGGGTCGACATGAACATGAACCTCAAGGAAGGCCTGGCGATGATCCAGAAGGCCGTGGATCTACGGCCCAATGACGGCTACATCGTCGATTCGCTCGGCTGGGCTTATTTCCGCCTGAACCGCTTCGACGACGCCGTGCGCGAGATGGAGCGCGCCGTCTCGCTGAAGCCGGAGGATCCGGTGCTCAACGACCATCTGGGCGACGCCTACTGGCGCGTCGGCCGCAAGCTCGAAGCCACCTATCAGTGGACCCAGGCGCGCGACCTGAAGCCCGATCCGGATGTGCTCGCCACCTTGCAGCAGAAGCTGCTCAAGGGCCTGCCGCCGATCGAATCCAACACCGCGCAGGAAACCCCGAAGATGAAGCCGGAGCCTGCGCCCGCGCCGAAGGGCTGAG
>JAFKFE010001031.1 GCA_017308345.1 Alphaproteobacteria bacterium
CTCGGTGGTGATGGTCAAGTCGCTGACGCGGACCGACAGCGTCGTGCGCATCATCTTCTGGATGCTGATCATCCAGTCGGTGCTCGGCCTGCTGCCAGCGCTCTACGAGTGGCGCAACCCGCCGCTTGCGCTCTGGCCATGGATCGTCGTGATCGCTTTCACGGGCATGTCTTCGCACTACTGCATGGCGCGCGCGCTGGCCTACGCGGACGCCACTCTCGTCTCGCCGATGGATTTCCTGCGCGTGCCGCTGTCGGCGATGGCCGGCTGGCTGCTCTATCACGAGCAGATCGACATCTTCACCGTCGGCGGCGCCGCCCTGATCCTGGCGGGCAATTTGCTCAACTTGCAGCGCAAGACGCCGCAGGTGGTGGAGGCGGAGACGGCAACGCCCTGAGCTAGACCAGCTCGACCTCGACCACACCGGGCACGGCGCGCATCGCCGACGCGACCTGCGGCGAGATACGGTAGCGGTTGGGCAGCTCGATCTCGACCTCGCCCTGGCCGGCGTCCTTGATCAGCACGAAGCTGACCTGGCCTTCGCCCTTGACCGAGAGCTGGCTGGCGAGCGTGCCGAGGGGTGCTGCGTCACGCACGAAGATGCGCAGCGCCTTCTGGATGCGGCTGGCCTCATCCTCCAGCGACTGCACGGTCTGGATGCGCAGATTGATGCCTTCCGGCCGGTCCTCGGCCGAAACGGTGATCACCACCGAACGCCCCGGCTCCAGCATGTCGCGAAATTGCGCCAGACCTTCCGAAAACAGCACCGCCTCGTACTGGCCCGTGGTGTCGGAGAACTGCACGACGCCCATCTTGTTGCCGGTGCGTGTCTTGCGCTCCTGCTTGGTGGTGACGGTCCCGGCAAGACGCCCGGCGGCCGCGCCCCGTTTCACCGCGGCCGAGAACTCACCCCAATTCTGCACCCGCATCTTCTGCAGTGCCGCCTTGTACTCATCCAGCGGATGCGCCGAGAGATAGAAGCCCACCACCTGGAACTCGCGGTGCAGCCGGTCCGCGGCCAGCCACGGATCGGTCGTCGGCAGGTTGAGCGCCTGCGACTGGCTCCCAAGCGATGTTCCGAAAATGTCGGCCTGGCCGGAGGTGGCGTTCTGCTGCGCCAACGAGGCGAGCCCCATCATCCGCTCCACGCCGGCCACCATCTGGGCGCGGTCGTGGCCGAAGCAATCGAGCGCGCCGGCCATGATCAGGCTTTCGAAGACGCGCTTGCCGACGATCTTCGGATCGACCCGCTCGCAGAAATCGGCGAGGTTCTTGAACGGCTTCTCGCCGCGCTTCTCGACGATGTGCTCGACCGCCGCGTCGCCCACGCCTTTCAGCGCCGCCAGCGAATAGAAGATCTTGTTCTCGCCGACCTCGAACGGACGGAAGCTCGACATAACCGACGGCGCCACCACCTCGATGCCGAGCCGCATGGCGTCCTGGCGGAAGTCGGCAAGCTTGTCGGTGTTGCTCATGTCGAGCGTCATCGATGCCGCCAGGTACTCGACCGGGTAATGCGCCTTGCGATAGGCGGTCTGGTAGGAAACGACCGCATAGGCAGCCGCGTGCGACTTGTTGAAGCCGTAGTCGGCGAACTTGGCCAGGAGGTCGAAGATGAAGTCGGCCTGCGGCTTGGAGACGCCACGCTCGACCGCGCCGGAGACGAAGCGCTCGCGCTGCTTGTCCATCTCGGCGCGGATCTTCTTGCCCATGGCGCGGCGCAGGAGGTCGGCTTCGCCGAGCGAATAGCCGGACAGCTCCTGCGCGATCTGCATCACCTGTTCCTGGTAGACGATGACGCCCTGCGTCTCTTTCACCAGATGGTCGATCTTGGGATGGATCGAGGCCATCTCCTCTTCGCCATGCTTTCTGGCGTTGTAGGTCGGGATGTTCTCCATCGGGCCGGGACGATAGAGCGCGACCAGCGCGATGATGTCCTCGATGCAGTCCGGCCGCATGCCGATCAGCGCCTTGCGCATGCCCGCACTTTCAACCTGGAACACGCCGACCACCTCGCCGCGCGACAGCATTGAGTAGGTGTCCTTGTCGTCGAGCGGTATCGTCGCGAGGTCTATGTCGATGCCGCGCCGGCGGATGAGCTTCACCGCCGTCTCCAGCACGGTCAGCGTCTTCAGCCCGAGAAAGTCGAACTTCACCAGCCCGGCCTGCTCGACATATTTCATGTTGAACTGCGTGACCGGCATGTCGGAGCGCGGATCGCGGTACATCGGCACCAGCTCCGACAAAGGCCGGTCGCCGATGACGATGCCGGCGGCATGCGTCGAGGCATGGCGGTAGAGGCCTTCGAGCTTCTGCGCCGTGTCGAGCAGCGTCTGCACGATCGGCTCCTTCTCCGCCTCCTCGGCGAAGCGCGGCTCATTGGCGATGGCGTCGGCCAGCTTGACCGGATTGGCCGGGTTCTGCGGCACCATCTTGGAGAGCTTGTCGACCTGACCGTAAGGCATCTGCAGCACGCGGCCGACGTCGCGCAGCACGGCGCGCGCCTGCAGCGTACCGAAGGTGATGATCTGGCCGACCTGGTCGCGCCCGTATTTCCGCTGGACGTAGCGGATCACCTCCTCGCGCCGGTCCTGGCAGAAGTCGATGTCGAAGTCCGGCATCGAGACGCGGTCCGGGTTGAGGAAGCGCTCGAACAGCAGCGAAAAACGCAACGGGTCGATGTCGGTGATGGTCGTCGAATAGGCGACCAGCGAGCCCGCGCCCGAACCGCGCCCCGGCCCGACCGGAATCCCTTGCGATTTGGCCCATTTGATGAAGTCGGCGACGATCAGTAAGTAGCCGGGGAACTTCATCTTCTCGATGATGCCGAGCTCGAATTCGAGCCGCTCGCGATATTGCTCGACCGTATAGCCCGGCGTCGGCCCGTGCGCGGCAAGCCGTGCATCCAGCCCTTCGCGCGCCTGGCGGGCGAGCTCCGCTGCCTCGGCCTTCTCGGCCGCGTCCTTGTCGGCGGCGTCGGCGCCGGTGAAGCGCGGCAGGATCGGGCTGCGGTTCTTCGGATAGTAGGAGCAGCGCATTGCGATCTCGACCGTGTTGTCGATCGCCTCCGGCAGGTCGGAGAACAACCGCGCCATCTCGGCCTGGCTGCGCAGGAAATTGTCTGGCGCGAGCCGCCGGCGATTGTCGGCGGCAACCACCGAACCCTCGGCGATGGCGATCAGCGCGTCATGCGCCTCGTAGTCGTCGCGTTTGGAGAAGAAAGCCTCGTTGGTGGCGACCAGCGGCAGTTCGTGGCTGTAGGCAAGGTCGACGGTCGACTTCTCGACCATGCGGTCGTAGCCCGCGACCCGTTCCAGTTCGACATAGAGCATGTCGCCGAACAGCCCTTTGAGGAAGAGCAGCCGCTGCTCGGCAAGATCGCGGCGATCCGCCTTCAGGGCGCTGCCGATAGGGCCGCGCGGACCACCGGTCAGGCAGATCAGCCCGTCGCTTTTGCCATCCAGCATGGCGCTGGTCAGGTGCACCGGCTCGCCGGGCGGCGTTTCCAGATAGACCTTGCTGATGAGCCGCACCAGATTGGCATAGCCGGCCTCGCTGGCGGCGATCAGCACGACCGGCGCCATTTCAGGCCCATGCCGGCGGCGGTCGCGCTGGGTGTCGCTCGCCTCGCCGGCAAAGGCAAGGTCGACCTGGCAGCCGATGATCGGCTGGATGCCGTCCTTGACTGCCTTCTGGGCGAATTCGAGCGCGCCGAACAGATTGTTTGTG
>JAFKFE010001032.1 GCA_017308345.1 Alphaproteobacteria bacterium
ACCGTGGCGTCGATCAATCCCGCCGAGTACGACAGGATGAGCTGTCAGGAACTCAACGTCGCGCTAGGCGATACCGCGACCGATATTTCGCGCACCGCAATCGCCCGCGGCAAGGTCGCCAACACCAGCGTGCCGCACTGGCTGCTCGGAGGCCAGCGCGTGAAGACCGCGGTTGCCGATCGCGAAACCGCCCGGATCGAACGGCTGCAGCAACAGCAGCAGGCGATCATCGCGACGCGCAAGCAAAGATGCCCCTCCGCGCCGTGAAGCCGGGCCTGGTCGGGCTCGCCCGGCTTCAGGCGCTGATGCGGAACCGTGTCGAATCGATCGCCGCGTTCATCAGCGTCTGGGTGTAGGCCTCGCGCGGATTGTCGAAGATTTCCTTTGTCGGACCTTCCTCGACGATCTTTCCCTGCTTCATGACGATGATGTAGTCGGCCATGGCGCGCACCACCGCGAGATCATGGCTGATGAAGAGGTAGGACAGTTCGTGATCGGCCTGCAGCTTGCGCAGCAGCTCGACGATCTGCTTCTGCACAGAGCGGTCGAGGGCCGAGGTCGGCTCGTCCAGCACCACCACTCTCGGCTTCAGGATCATGGCGCGGGCAATGGCGATGCGCTGGCGCTGGCCGCCGGAGAATTCGTGCGGGTAGCGGTTGCGCGCGTTGGGATCGAGGCCGACCTCGCGCAGCGCCTCGACGGCGCGCTGGTCACGCTGCTTTCCCGTCAGCGACGGCTCATGCACCAGAAGGCCCTCGGTGATCACCTGGCCGACGGTCATGCGCGGCGACAGCGAACCGAACGGATCCTGGAAGACGAGCTGCAATTCGCGCCTGAGCGGCCGCATCGCCTGGCGGTCGGCCTCGGAGATGTCGCGGTCGCCGAAGCGAATGACGCCGTCGCTGGGCAAGAGCCTGAGCAGCGCGCGGCCGAGCGTCGACTTACCCGAACCAGACTCGCCGACGATGCCGATCGTCTGGTTGCGCTTCAGCCGGATCGAGATCTTGTCCACCGCGCGCAGCATCAGCGGCTCGCCGCCGAGGAAGCCACCGCCGATCTTGAACACGACCTCGACGTTGCGCCCCTCGAGCAGCACCGGCGAATTGGCCGGCGGCGCGGCCTTGGAACCGGTCGGCTCGGCCGCGAGCAGCATCCTGGTGTAGGCGTGCCGCGGGTTGGCGAAGATCGTCTCCGCCTCACCCTCCTCCACCACCTCGCCCTGGCGCATGACATAGACGCGGTCGGCGAAGCGGCGCACGATGCCGAGGTCGTGGGTGATGAAGACGATGGCCATGCCGAGCTTGCGCTGCAGTTCGGCGAGCAGCATCAGGATCTGCGCCTGGATGGTGACGTCGAGCGCCGTCGTCGGCTCGTCGGCGATCAATATGTCGGGGTCATTGGCCAAGGCCATGGCGATCATGACGCGCTGGCGCTGGCCGCCCGACATCTCGTGCGGATAGGATTTCATCCGCCGCTCGGGGTCGGGGATGTGCACCAGCCTCAACAGCTTCAGCGCTTCCTGCCGCGCCGCGGCGGCGGAAAGCCCGCGATGCCGCCGGATCGGCTCGATGAGCTGGTTGCCGATGGTGTAGAGCGGATCGAGCGAGGTCATCGGCTCCTGGAAGATCATGCTGATCTTGCGGCCACGCACCTTGTTGAGTTCGCCCTTGGTCATCGTCAGAAGGTTGCTGCCACGATAGTCGACACGGCCGCTCGCCTCGCCATTGGACGACAACAGGTTCATCGCCGCCATCATCGTCTGGCTCTTTCCGGATCCGGATTCGCCGACGACCGCGACCGTCTCGCCGGCCCTGACGTTGATGTTGATGCCCTTCACCGCCTCGACGGTGCCGTCGAGGGTCTGGAAGCGGACGCGCAGGTCCTTGACGCTGAGGATCGTTTCGGGAGCGGTCATGTCAGCGATCCCCATCTTTATCGATCTTTTGGGTCGAGCGCGTCGCGCAGGCCGTCGCCGATGAAATTCAGGGCGAACAGCGTCGAGACGAGGAAGAAGGCCGGGAACAGAAGCAGCCAGTTGGCGTAGCCGATGTTCTTGGCGCCGACCGAGATCAGCACGCCCCAGCTCGTCATCGGCTCCTGCACGCCGAGGCCGAGGAAAGAGAGGAAGCTCTCCAGGATGATGACCTGCGGCACCAGGAGCGTCATGTAGATGACCACTGGGCCGAGCAGGTTCGGAATGACATGGCGCAGAAGGATGCCGCGCTGGCCGACGCCCATGGCTTCGGCCGCCTGGACGTATTCCTGCCTGCGGATCGACAGCGCCTGGCCACGCACGATGCGCGCCATGTCGAGCCACAGCACCGCGCCGACAGCCAGGAACATCAGCACGAAGTTGCGGCCGAAGAACACGACCAGCATGATGACGAAGAAGATGAAGGGCAGAGAATAGAGCACGTCGACGATGCGCATCATCACCTCGTCGACCCGGCCGCCGGCGAAGCCCGCCGTTGCGCCATAAATGACGCCGATGACGCCGGCGACGACGCCGGCAAGCAGGCCGATGGCCAGGGAGATGCGCCCGGCCATCAGCGTGCGGGACAAGAGGTCGCGTCCTGTGTTGTCGGTGCCGAACAGGAAATATTGCCGCTTGATGGCGGAGCTCATCGTCACTTCCATCCCGTCGGGCGACTTGTTCTCGATCCTGGTGTCGTCGAAGGCGTCGGAGCGGTCGAGATAACGGATGTTGCGGTCGTCGATCGGCTTGGTCGAGGTGACGGTGACGGTGACGCGGTTGCCCTCCTGATGCCATTCCTTGACGTCCACGCGCATGCGCTTGGTGGCGTCGGTGAGCGCGGTCTGAATCATATCGGGCCTCGGATAGGCCGAGAGGCTCGGCGGCATGCGCACATAGTCGCCATAGATGGTCGTGTATTCATGCGGCACGACCCACGGGCCGCAAACGCTGATGACGGCGATGAAGGCCAGGTAATAGAGGCTGAACATGGCGGCGCGGTTGCGCTTCAGCCGCGCCCAGGCATTGCCCCACAGCGAGCGGCCGACGACGGCCTCGGGGGCGGCGGCGGCGGCGATATCAGTCATAGCGCACCCTCGGGTCGACCACCGCGTAGAGAAGATCGACGATCAGGTTGAAGACGATGGTGAAGAGCGCGATCACCACCACGGTTCCCATGACCAGCGTGTAGTCGCGGTTGAGCGCGGCATCGACGAAGTAGCGGCCGACGCCCGGAATGGAGAAGATGGTCTCTACGATGATCGAGCCGGTGAGCAGCGCCGCGGCCGCCGGCCCGGTGAAGGAGACGATCGGTAGCACGGCGCCGCGCAAGGCGTGTTTGACAACCACCGACCAGTCGGAGAGGCCGAGCGCGCGCGCCGTGCGGATATGGTGCGAGCGCAGGCTCTCGATCATCGAGCCGCGCATCAGGCGCGCGACGATGGCGATCTGCGGCAGGGCGAGCGTCAGCACGGGCCCGACCTTGTTGATGAAGGCGCCGTCGCCCCAGCCGCCGATCGGCAAGAGCTTCCAGGAGAGGCCGAAGACGAGCTGGATCACCGGCGCGATGACGAAGGTCGGGATGGTGCTGCCGGCGGTGGCGAGCGCAATCACCGAATAATCGGCTATTCTGTTCTGGTTGAGCGCGGCGATCGTGCCGAGGATGCTCCCCAGCAGCAGCGCCAGCACAAGGGCCGAAGTGCCGATCTGGATCGAGATCGGCAGGCCCTTGGCGAAGAGCTCGGTGACGGTGAAGT
>JAFKFE010001033.1 GCA_017308345.1 Alphaproteobacteria bacterium
GAGCCGGCGGCGAGGTTGTTGCTGCCCAGGCCGCTCGCGTTGGCGCTGAACCCGCTTGCGATGTTCGCGGCGCCGTCGCCGGCCGCGTTCGCCCCGTAGCCGTTCGCGGTGTTGGCGCTGTTGGAGCCCGAGGCGCGGGCGGCCGACCCGTCGGCGGTGTTGTTGCTTTCGTCGCCATGCCCGTCTGCGCCGTTGCCGACGGCGATGTTGTTGCTGGAATTGCCGCTGGCATTGGCAAGAAGCCCGGTCGCGATGTTGGCGCTGTCGTCGCCGGTGGCCTTCGCCCGGCTGCCGGTGGCGATGTTGTTGCTGGTGTTGCCGCTTGCATCCGATGAAAGGCCGGTCGCGACGTTCGCGCTTCCGGCACCCACCGCGACAGCGGAATTTCCGGTTGCGATGTTGGAGCCGCCGTCTCCCGTGGCCGCCGCCATGAAACCCGACGCGATGTTGGCGCTGTTCTGGCCAAACGACAGGGCGACGGCCCCGATGGCGAGGTTGTGGCTCAGGTCCCCCTGCGACTGGGCCTGGTCGCCAACGGCCACATTTCCGCTGCTGGCGCCATAGGCCGTGGCAAGATCGCCGACAGCCGTGTTGATGCTGGCATCACCGTCCGAATTGGCGGAACCGCCAACCGAGGTGTTGTGGCTGCTGGTGCCGGAGGCGTGGGCGTTGTAGCCAAGGGCTGTGTTGTTCGAACCGTCGCCATTCGCGCTGGATGAGGTTCCAAAGGCGGAATTGTCGCCATTGCCCGTGGCGCTGGCATTGTGGCCGCAGGCTATGTTGGCTGCATGCCCGCCGTCGTCGGCGCCGTCGGCCGCGCTTCCCGTGATGTCGAAGACGACGAGGCACTTGTCCGCGTAGGCCGGTTCCGTCGTGCCAACGAGCGCGGCTGTCAGGCCGCCGACGCCCAGGAGCGCGGCCAGCAGGGCATGGCAAGAAACCGTTGCACGAAGACCTGCTTTCGCCGGCGTGGCAGTTTTCGACATTCCTTCCCCCTTGCGTCCCTGGTCGCTTCGCGGCGGCAGATCGGTGCAATCGGCTTGCATCGACGTCATGGACACCCGGCAGCCCTCGGCAGGGGGCGGGTCCATGTGGAGCACGGGAAGATTGAAGCCTTACGCGGCCCGGGGACAGATACTGTCCGGCTAACGAGCCGTTAGCTTTCGCGCAACGCCAGGCGGTCTCAGGCGGTGGCCTGGCCCTCGCCGGAGCCGCCGGCCGGCCAGCGATAACGCCGCGCGGCGGCGACGGCGGCGGCAACAGGCATGCTGTGCGGCCGGCCGGCTACCGTCGCCAGGCTGATCTGGCGAAAGACTTCCGGATCGACCAGCCTGCGCATTTCGAGGCCCGGCAGCAGCGGCAGGTTCTCGGGCATCACCGCGCAGCCGAGGCCGGCCCGCACCAGCGACTGAATCCAGTCCTCGCGTTCGCCGACATAGCGGATGTTGACGGACTCGTAGGGCTTGGCGACGCCCAGCCGCGCGAGGTTCGAGGGAAACTCGCAGTGGAGGCGCTTGACATAGTCCTCGCCCTGAAGCTCGCGCATCGGCACCGCGTTCATCTGGCCGAAGCGATGGCCGGGGGCGAAAGAGATGTAGAACGCCTCGCGGAACAGCGGCGTCACACGGATCCGCTCATCGAGATCGGGCGAGCTGGTCAGCGCGATGTCGATCTCGCCGCCGAGCAGCGCGCCTTCCAGCTCCTCACAATTGGCTTCCCAGACGTGCAGTTCGAGATCGGGCGCCTGGTTGCGCAGGGCCATAAGGTATCCGGTCAGCACGCCGGCGCCGATCGAGGCGAACATGCCGAGCTTCAATCGCGATCCGGAGAGCCCGGCATAGTCCTTCGCCTCTTGCTTGGCCGCGTCGGCGGCCCGGGCCATCACGGAAAAATGTTCCAGCATCAGCCGGCCAAGATCGGTCAGGTGCGTCAGATGCCGCTCGCGCCGGAACAATTGCCCGCCCAATTCGTCCTCCAACTGCCGGATGCCACGGCTGAGCGAGGGCACGCTGACGCCGCATTGCTCGGCGGCACGCGTGAAGTTCAGCGTCTCCCCCGCTTTGAGGAAGTAGCGTATCTGGTGCATTTCCATATCAGGCAATCCCTGACCGTCGGACAACTCAAAGTGGAATGTTATTGCATCGAGACTTGCCTCGCCAGCACCGGACACCGGACCTCCTTCGAATTCTCGTGCGGCCGATGATGGACCCGTTCGCAAGGGCGTTCAGGGAACGGCAGGCGCGCGAACGAACGCTCGCGGGCGTCGGTATCGGCCGGCGCCCAGCCCGAAGATTGGCAATGGTCAGAATCTGTAGTTCAGGCCGGCGCGAACCAGGTGGAATGCGACGTCGTTCTCGAGCGGAATGTCGTGGCTGACGGTCGATCTGCCGAAATCGGTGTAGAGATATTCGGATTTGAGCGTCCAGTGCGCGTTGAGCGCGTATTCGGCGCCCGCTCCTATCGTCCAGCCAAGCCTGGTCCTGGACGACCTGAACAAGCCATAGTCGAAGTCGGTCTGGACCCTGCCGTAGGCCAATCCGCCGGTGCCATAGACCATGACGCGATCGACAGGGGTGTAGCCGGCGCGCACCCTCAGCGTGCCGAACCAGTCGACATTCGTGTCGATATAGGTGTTGGGGGCCGGCGCCCCCGATATCGAGAAAGCGCCCTTGATGGCCGAGCCCTGAATGTCGGTTTCGAGACCGTAGACCGCCTTGCCGGACTCCCAATTATAGCCGACCTGGACGCCTCCCAGGAAGCCGCTCGCGGTGACATCGAAGCTCAAGCCATTGCTGTCTGGGACCGGATGGTCGAACGTTCCGAAGGCGCCGCCGGCGTTCAAGCCGACATAACCGCCGGTCCAATCGAAGGCGGAAGCAACCGGCATCGGCTCTTCCTGCTGCGTGACGCGGGGCGTGTAGAATTTGTAGTTGAGCCCGATGCGGACGGTGTGAAACGCAATGTCGTTTCCGGCATCCGGCATGACCCTCGATCGGCCTAAATCGGTGTAGAGATATTCGGTCTTCACCGTCCAGTTCGTATCGAGCGCGTACTCGGCGCCCGCCCCTGCCGTCCAACCGGCCTTGGTTCCGGACGAGCCGGTGATGCCATTGAAAAGGTCGGTCCTGATGTGGCCATAGGCCAGGCCGGCAGTGCCGTAGACCAGGATGCGGTCGACGGGCGTGTAACCGCCGCGAGCCCTCAGCGTGCCGAACCAACCGACCTTCGTGTTGGCAAGGTTGAATTGTGTGTAAAAGCCCTCCACGGCCGCGCCCTGGAAGTCGGCTTCCACCCCGTACACCACCGGGCCGGACTGCCAGTTGTAGCCGGCCTGAATCCCCCCGAGGAAGCCGCCGGCGGTTTCATCGTAGCTCAGGTTGAACACCGGGTGCTTGAACATGCCCAGGCCGGCCCCGGCATTCAAGCCCACGTAAGCGCCGGTCCAGTGCCAGGAAGCGACAGGTGCTTCCCGCTCACCGTCGGCGGCGCAGGCGGCGCTGGTGACAAGGACGAGTACGGCTGTCAAAAGAAACTGCTTCATCGCGATGCTTTCCTTGCCGGGAAGTGAGTGGCCGACCGGAACCGCCCCAGATCCCTCGTCCGTCAGAATTTCACGTGAAAACCGACGGTGATTGCCTGGACGACAAGCCCGCTGGTCGACGCTGCCGGTGAAAGCGGCACGGAGAACGGATTGGCGGTGGCGGTCGCCATGATGTCGGCG
>JAFKFE010001034.1:0-2932 GCA_017308345.1 Alphaproteobacteria bacterium
GACCGCGTAGGGCCGCAGGCCTTCGCCCCACACCGTCTGCACATCCTCGTGCAGCAGGCCTTCGTCGAGCAGCTCGCGGATCAGGAAGCCAAGCCCGCCGGCGGCATGGAAATGGTTCACGTCGGCAAGCCCGTTCGGATAGACGCGCGCGAGCAGGGGCACGGCCTCGGACAGGTCGGAAATATCCTGCCAGGTCAGCGCGATGCCGGCGGCGGCGGCCATCGCGATCAGATGGATCGTATGGTTGGTCGAGCCGCCGGTGGCGTGCAGGCCGACGACGCCGTTGACGATCGAGCGCTCGTCGATCATGCGCCCGACCGGCGTATAGGCATTGCCGAGCGCGGTGATAGCCAGCGCGCGCTTGGCCGCTTCCCTGGTCAGCGCGTCGCGCAGCGGCGTGCCTGGATTGACGAAGGAGGCGCCCGGCGTGTGCAGGCCCATGATCTCCATCAGCATCTGGTTGGAATTGGCGGTGCCGTAGAAAGTGCAGGTGCCCGGCCCGTGATAGGATTTGGACTCCGCCTCCAGCAGTTCGGCGCGGCCGACCTTGCCTTCCGCATAGAGCTGGCGGACCTTGGCCTTCTCGTCGTTCGCCAGGCCGGTCGTCATTGGCCCGGCCGGGATGAAGACGGCCGGCAGATGTCCGAAGGTGAGCGCGGCGATCACCAGCCCGGGCACGATCTTGTCGCAGACGCCGAGGAAGACGGCGGCGTCGAACATGTTGTGCGACAGGCCGATCGCCGCGGCCATCGCGATCACGTCGCGCGAGAACAGCGACAGTTCCATGCCGGGCTGGCCTTGCGTGACACCGTCGCACATCGCCGGCACGCCGCCGGCGACCTGGGCGATGCCGCCCGCTTCACGCGCGGCTTCCTTGATCAGCGCCGGGAACGTCTCGAAGGGCTGATGCGCCGACAGCATGTCGTTGTAGGAGGTGATGATGCCGAGGTTCGGCACGCGGTCGCCGCCGAGCGCGATCTTCTCCGACGGGCTGCACACGGCAAAGCCGTGGGCCAGGTTGCCGCAACCAAGCACCGCGCGGTTGGCGGTGCGGCTCGACGCCCCGGCGATACGGCCGAGATAGGCATCGCGGCCGGCTTTCGAACGTTGGCGGATGCGTTCCGTGATGGCTTCGATATCGCGTCTGGCTGTCATGGTCCGTCCTTTCGAGCCCGGCAACGTCCTCCCTCTGCCGCCGGGCTGGCCTCATTTGAAATCAGGGTGCCCAGAACACCTCTATCGGTCTCGGCGCCGCCTCGATCACTCTGCGGATGGGCTTCTTCGCGCCTGGACCCATCGCGCCGTCGAATGCGGCGCGCTTGTCCTCGCCTTCGATGTGGAGCGCGACGAATCCGGCGCTGATGATGCGCGTCATCGACAGCGTGAGCCGCGGCTCGCCGCCGCTTGCCGCGTGCACCGGCAGAACGATCCGTTGCGAGGCGGGGTCGAGCAACTCCTCGAGGTTGCCGGCATCGGGAAAGAACGAGGCTGTATGGCCGTCGCCGCCCATGCCGAGGATCACCACGTCGAGCGGCCAGGGCAGCGCCCGCAGTGCTTCGCTGTCCGCCGCCGCGGCGTCCTCGATGCTTGCCGCCTCATGGTAGAGCGGCACGAAGCGCGCCGCGGCTGCCTTGTTCTGGAGCAGGTTCGCCGCCACAAGCCCGGCATTCGAGCGTGGCGAGGACGGCGGCACGAAGCGCTCGTCGACCAGCGTGACGGTCACCTTGTCCCAGGCGATCGGCGTGGTCGACAGCGCGGCGAACAATTTTGCCGGCGTGGTGCCGCCGGACACGGCGAGCAGCGCCGCGCCGCGTTCCGCGATAGCGCCGGTCAGCCGGCCGCCGATCTCACCGGCAAGCGCCGCCGCCAGGTCCTGGCGGTCGGCAAAGCCGTTCCAGCCGTAGCGGGCCTCGCTCAGTTGCTCTCGTGCCATGTCCGTCCGTCACGTTCGATGAGCGCGATCGAGGCCGACGGCCCCCAGGTTCCGGCCGTATAGCCCTGCGCGTCCTGCCTGGCGCTTTCCCAGGCGTTCTGGATCGGGTCGATCCATTTCCATGCCGCCTCGACTTCGTCGCGGCGCATGAACAGCGTCTGGTTGCCGCGCACCACATCCATGATCAGCCGTTCATAGGCGTCCGGCGCCCGCCCGTCGAAGGATTGCGCGAAGCTCATGTCGAGCGAGATCTGGCGCAGCCGCATGCCGCCCGGTCCCGGATCCTTGATCATGATGTACTGCTTGACGCCTTCGTCGGGCTGCAGCCGGATCACCAGTTGGTTGGCGAAGATCGGTCCGGCGCTGTCGCCGAAGATCGAATAGGGAATCGGCTTGAACTCGATGACGATTTCCGAGACCCGGCTGGCGAGCCGCTTGCCGGTTCTGAGATAGAAGGGGACACCGGCCCAGCGCCAGTTGCCGATCTCGGCCTTGATGGCGACGAAGGTCTCGGTGTTGCTGTCCTTGCCGAGCTCCTCGACATAGCCCTTGACCGGCCCGCCGGCCGAGGCGCCGGCGCGATACTGGCCGCGCACCGTCTGTTTCGGCGCTTCGTTTCCGTTGATGCGCTTCAGCGCGCGCAATACCTTGAGCTTCTCGTCGCGGACGGCGTCGGCGTCCATCGAGGATGGCGTTTCCATGGCAACGAGGCAAAGCAGCTGCAGCATATGGTTCTGCACCATGTCGCGCAGCGCGCCGGCCTTGTCGTAGTAGGTGACGCGGTCCTCGAGGCCGACGGTCTCGGCGACGGTGATCTGCACATGGTCGATATGCGCCGAATTCCACAGCGGCTCATAGAGCGCGTTGGCAAAGCGCAGCGCCATCAGGTTCTGCACCGTTTCCTTGCCGAGATAGTGGTCGATGCGGAAGATTTGGCCTTCGTCGAAAACGTCGCCGACCGTGTCGTTGAGCGCGCGCGCCGAGGCAAGGTCGCGTCCG
>JAFKFE010001034.1:2941-6662 GCA_017308345.1 Alphaproteobacteria bacterium
TTCGGCGTGATCAGCTTGTGCTCCTTGAGCCTGTGCGAGATATCGCCGAACAGCGCCGGCGCCACCGCGAGGTAGAAGGCGCGGATGCGGTCGCTGTCGCCGATTGCCTTCTTGAGCTTGTCGAAGCCTGTACCCGTGGTCGCGTCCGCCGAAACGTAAGAGAGGCGGGCGAGGAACGTGTCGAGTTCCTTCTGGTCGATATCGGCCGGCTTGACATGGTCCGAAATTGCCTGCCTGGCGAAGGTCTGGAATTCGGCGTCGCTCATCTTGGCGCGCGATGTGCCGATGATGCGCGTCGGCTCGGAGAACTGATGGTCGCGCTGGCGATGATAGAGCGACGGCAGGAGCTTGCGTTCCGACAGGTCGCCGGTGCCGCCGAAGATGATGAAGTCGAAGGGGTCGACAGGGATGATCTGGCTGGTCATGGTCAGTCCGATTTGATGCCGGATACAGGCAGCGGGGTTGGTATATTCTAATCGATTTAAATTTTCCAGTGCCATGGTGTCACAGGCAGGACCGATCGCTTGCTGTTGCGTCGGTCCGCATGTTTCCCCGGCACTCGCGCCACCGGCAGGCTCGTCGGCAAGCCCTGGCTTCCGCAAGCGCGTTCGCGGTCGCAGCATAGAACGCGAATATGACGAAAGCCAATGCATGTCGCCCGGAGGCGCGCGGCGGTTCTGGGACGACGGCATGCAACAAGATAAAGACGTAGGGCGCGTCGCCAGAATCCGTTTCAGCGCGACGCGCTTTTGGGGAGATATTGCCGGCCGTCGGCCTCATCACGATCCTTGCCGCATCGGCGGACAAGATGTCGGCTGCACACGAAACCACGAGATAATCCAATGAGCGGGAAAACCATGCGTCTGGAAAACAAGGTCGCCATCATCACGGGTGCAGCGTCGGGCTTCGGCGAGGGCATGGCGAAACGCTTTGCCGAAGAAGGGGCTCGCGTGGTCGTCGCCGACCTCAACGCCAAGGGCGCCGAGCGGGTGGCCGAGGAGATCGGCAACAACGCGATCTGGACCCAGACCGACGTGTCCATGCGCTCCGAATTCGACGAGATGATCTATGCCGCCATGAGCGCCTTTGGCCGCGTCGACATCATGGTCAACAATGCGGGCTTCACCCACCGCAACGGCGATATGCTGGGCGTCGACGAGGAAACCTTCGATCTGATAACCGCCGTCAACATGAAGGCGATCTATCATGCGGCCCTTGCCGTCGTGCCGATCATGGACCGGCAGGGCGGCGGCGTCATCCTCACCACGGCCTCGACGGCCGGGCTTCGGCCGCGGCCGGGCCTGACCTGGTACAATGCCTCCAAGGGTTGGGCGATCACCGCCACCAAGTCGATGGCCGTCGAACTGGCGCCGAAGAACATCCGCGTCAACTGCCTCTGCCCCGTCGCCGGCGAGACCGGCATGCTGGAGAAGTTCATGGGCGCCGACACGCCGGAAATCCGCGAGAAATTCCGCGCCTCGATCCCGCTCGGCCGGCTCTCGACACCGCTCGATATAGCCAACGCGGCGCTGTGGCTGGCCTCGGATGAAGCCGCCTTCATCACCGGCGTGGCGCTGGAGGTCGATGGCGGGCGCTGTATTTGAGCCGCTTCGGGTAGCGTATGGCGGTTTGAATTCACAATTGCGTGGCTCCAAATGCCGGGAGCGGGCCCGCGACCTGGACTGGTGAGAGCTGAGCCGCGCCGAGCGGTTGCGGTTGACTCGATGCCACGGCGATAGGCATAACAAACGGGGGCTGGGTCATGACGCGATGAAGGCGGGTCTGCGGGAAATTCGCAAGAATTTGGCGTGGCGACTGCGTCTGTTGCGGGCTAGGCACGCCCGGGCGCGCAGCAAGACGATTTTCATTGGCGTTACCGGAAGTTCCGGCAAATCGACGACAGCAAGTCTGCTCGGACATATCCTGGCCGGTCGCGGCGCGGTTCACGCACAAGTCCTGGACAACACGATCAGACCGCTGGTCAGCATGCTCTACAGGCGCATGGCGAAGGGCGGCAAAACCGACTACGCCATCTTCGAGGCGGCCGCCTCTGGCCCCGATACAATCAGGCCAATGGCGGAATTGCTGCGGCCTCATATTGCCGTCATCACGATGGTTCGGCTCGAACACGCCTCCCGGTTCAGGACCCTGGAAAATGTCGCCCGCGAAAAGCGCTCACTCGTCGATGCCTTGGAGCCGGGCGGCTTTGCGGTGCTCAATGCCGACGACCCAAACGTGGTTGGCATGGCACCCAGCCACCGCTCCGTTACGTTCGGGGAGTCCGAAGCTGCCGATTATCGTGTCTCGGGCATCAGCGCCGCGTATCCGCGTACTCTCAGTTTCCGTCTACATTGGCGCACCGGCGTGCTTAACCTTGAAACGCCGTTTCCCGGCGAGCATTTCTGGCTCCCAACGGCAGCAGCGGCGGCTACCGCGCTCGAAATTGGAATGTCTCCTCAGATTGTGCAGGAGAGGGTGAGGACATTTCTGCCGCTGGACAATCGCTGCCAGATACTCATTGCCGAAGGCGGTCCTCATTTCATCGTCGACTCGGTCAAGGCGCCTTGGCACTCGCTGGCGCTTGCTTTCGAAATGGTGGCGAAATCAACTCTGGGAAAAAAGCGGGTCGTTCTTGGCCAGCTCTCGGACTTTTCAGATTCAGGTGCAAAATACGCCCGCGCTTACAAAAGCGCGCGTGAGATAGCGGAGCAGGTGATCTACGTAGGAGAACATGCCCATCGCTCGAAAGCCAATGAGGCTGATCGCGGCGTCGGCCGCTTCGTCGAATTACGGTCGCCGAAAGATGTCTCGGACCACATCAGGCGCACGGCCGTGGCAGGCGAGTTGATTCTACTGAAAAGCTCCTCCAACCTTCATCTGGAGCGCATCGCGCTTGCCTGGACTCACGACGTCAGATGTTGGATTCCGGACTGCGGCAAACGGGAAAGTTGCCAGACTTGCGGTCTCTACGAAGTGCCGTTCGAGGAACACAAGTCCTTCCTCGCGGATCGCAGGCGCGAGCGCAGGAGGCGTCGCTTTGGTTGGCTGCTTGGCGGATTGAGCCCTACGCGCCGGTCTTGACGTAGCTTTTGTAGACCCAGCCGTGCTTGCCGTTATAGACGATCTCGCACCATTGCTTGCAATTCATCACCTGCACTGATGCCTTGGCCGGCACCGTCGTGATTACGGATGCACCCTTCTTCGGCCCGGAGCGCATGGTCACGGCCCTCAAAATGCGTCCGTTGGCGGCCGCGCCGGCTTTCTGAGGTTTCGGCTTGGCGTTGTCCGTCGCAGTCGGCTCGGCGTCGGGAACCTGCGGCTTGGCTTCGGGAATGGCGGCGGTTTGGGCGCCGTCCATCTTGTCGCCCGCTGTCTTCGCGGCCGCCGGCGTCTCGCTCGCGGGCGCGGCAACCTTGGACAGCGCGTC
The DNA here is from genome assembly GCA_017308345.1 of Alphaproteobacteria bacterium. Taxonomy (GTDB): domain Bacteria; phylum Pseudomonadota; class Alphaproteobacteria; order Rhizobiales; family Rhizobiaceae; genus Mesorhizobium. The sequence goes on from JAFKFE010001034.1 coordinate 6,369, forward strand.
GGAAGCGTCGTTCTCGGCAGCGGGCTCGGCGAAGGCCGTATCCGCTGGCTGCGCGGAACTTGGCTCCGCGGCCTGCTCGGATGGAGCCGGTTGGTCTCCGGCCTTGTCCGGCTGGGTCTTGGAGTCGGACGCCGTCCAGCGTGGGTTGTTCGACGCCAGCGCCGGAATGCTGGCTTCGTGAGCCGCCGGCGCGGGCGAAACCGCGTCCGCCTTGCGGGCGGCCTGCGGCGCAGCCGCCACGCTGACCGCCGCCGCCACGGGCGCGATCTTCGTGGTATTCACCGGAATTGCTGG
>JAFKFE010001035.1 GCA_017308345.1 Alphaproteobacteria bacterium
CAGGGGCAGGCGTGGGCGGCGCCGTCACAGCTCTATGCCTCGCCGAAAGCGGCCTGCGGAACCCGATGACGTGGTGAAGCAGGATGTTGTGACCGACATCCAAATGCGGGTTGCCGTCCGGCATTGACGCAGAGCAGTCGGCACTTTGCTGGATGCAAATGTCGGCTTTCCAATTACAAGTCCTGGTTTGCGTTGCGCCGCTCCGCGTACCGCCGCTTGCCCTCGGCGTATGAACAACGGCACAGATCGGACAAGCCGTCGCCGCGGCGAAAGTTCTTTCGTCCGTGGGTTGCTCCGCTGTCATTGGCTGGTCCGCTGGCGGCACCAGAACCGGGATGGTCCCGCGCCGCCAATTCAGGTGCGCCGACGCGCTAGGGGCCGCTGCTTCGGTTTCGGCGAAGCAAAGGACAGAAAAAGACTTCTTTTGACGATCCGGCGCGGATGCTCTTTTGCGGGACCTAGAACACGCTAGGTCCGCCCGGGAGGCGACGTATAACAAGAGAGCGGCTGCGAAACACCGCAGGCTCAGGCCACCTGAATGGGCCGATGCCGGCAACAGCCATGGGGAACCACGATAATGAAGACATTCCGAAATTGCCTGCTGACCGCGGTCGGCGCAGGCCTGCTGGGCTTGGGGCTTGCCGCTCCCGCCGACGCCGGCGCCATTCGCCTCGGCATGACCACCTGGGTGGGCTACGGGCCGCTGTTTCTTGCCCGCGACCTCGGCTACTTCAAGGAAGCCGGCGTCGATGTCGACCTGAAGGTCATTGAAGAATCGGCGCTTTACATGGCGGCGGTGGCCGGTGGCGACCTCGATGGCGCCGCCTCGACCGTCGACGAGTTGATGAAGTACCGCTCGGACGAACTCTGCTTCAAATACGTCCTTGCCCTTGATGACAGCCATGGCGGCGACGGCGTCGTCACGCAGGCCGACGTCAAATCGCTCAAGGATCTGAAGGGCCAGCCCGTCGCCCTGAACGAGGGCTCCGTTTCCGAGTTCTGGTTCAACGTCCTCCTGAAGAAGGAAGGCATGACCGAAGACGATGTCAGCGTCACCAACATGACCGCCGACGACGCGGCGACCGCCTTCATCGCCGGCCAGGTTCCGGCCGCCGTGACCTGGGAGCCGCACCTCACCGAGGTCCGCAAGGGTGGCAAGGGCAAGGTGCTGATCGATTCCACCACCACGCCTGGTCTGATCGTCGACGTGATCGCGCTCAAATGCGACCTGATCGAGAAGCATCCCGAGGACGTGAAGGCTCTGATCAAGGGCTATTACAAGGCGGTCGAATACATCAAGACCAATCCGGACAAGGCCTACGAGATCATGGCCAAGGGCATTGGCGGCTATCTCGAGAAGCCCGAGGATTTCGCGGCCGGCGCCCAGGGCGTGCGCTACTACGATCGCGCCCGCAACCTGGAATTCTTCGGCACGCCGGAAAAGAGCGAGGCTTCCGACCTGGTGAACTTCGCCCAGGACATCTGGGGCAAGGCCGGCAAGCTCAAGATGACGATCGACGCGAAGACCATCCTCGACACCGATTTCATCAAGGAACAGTGAGCATTCGAGATCGCTGGAGCCGGCCCATCCGAGCCGGCCCTCGATTTTCCGAAAGGCTGGAGCTGGTCGGCCTCCCCGGGGCCGCCCCTGTTTTCTCGAAAGCCAGAGCTCCGCGCTCAAATCAACGGAGGCCATCTCCATGGCACAGAGGCGGACGGCGTGGACACGCCTGACGACCCCATTCGCCAACATTCCCGCCAGCACGGCAACGACGCTCGCGCTGGCGATGTGGATTGTCGTGATCGGCGGCTGGGCCTTGCTGTCCTACGGCCGCATCGTGCCGAACATGTTCCTGCCGACACCCGGAACGGTGCTGCAGACGACCTATCGCATGTCCCTGGATGGAAGCCTTTTCTACCACACGCTGACCAGCGCCAAGGTGGTGGTCCTGGGCTTCATCGTATCCTCGGTGATCGCCGTGCCGCTGGGGCTGTGGATGGGGACCTACCGGGCGGTGCAGGCGCCGCTGGAGCCGCTGGTCAATTTCATCCGCTACCTGCCGGTGACCTCCTTCGTGCCTCTGTTCATTCTCTGGATCGGCATCGGCATTGAGCAGCGCATAGCGGTCATCTTCTTCGGCACCTTCTTCCAGCAGCTCGTGATGATCTCCGACTGCGCGCGCGGCGTCTCCAGGGATCTGGTCAATGCCTCATACACGCTCGGCACCAAGCGCAGCGAAGCGGTGTGGCATGTCATCTTCCCCGCCGCGCTTCCCTCGATCCTCGACACGCTTCGCGTCACCATGGGTTGGGCCTGGACCTATCTGGTCGTGGCCGAACTCGTCGCGGCGTCGAGCGGTCTCGGCTATATCAGTCTCAAGGCGATGCGCGGCTTCCAGGTCGACGTGATCTTCATGGCGATCGCCGCGATCGGGCTTCTCGGCCTGATCACCGACACGGCATTCCGCATTCTCCGCGCAAAGGTCGCGCCATGGGCACCTTGATTATGAACGGATCCTCGCAAACCGCAGCCGGATCAAGGGTAGCAATGACCGAAACCATCAAGGCGAACAATTTGGACGGCACGGCCTCCGCCAATGTCGATGCGCGCGCCGCCGGCACCACGATGGCCATCGAGGACGTGACACTGCGCTACGGCGACGCCAACGGCGTGCTGGCGCTGGACGATGTGTCGCTGAAGGTGGCCAGGAACGAATTCTGCGTCATCGTCGGTCCTTCGGGATGCGGCAAATCCAGCCTGCTCTACCTTGCCGCCGGCCTCAACGACGCGACCTCGGGCAGCATCAAGGTCGACGGCAGGGAAGTGATCGAGCCCGGCCCCGACAGGGGCATGGTGTTCCAGAGCTACACCTTGTTTCCCTGGCTCACGGTGCGCGCCAACATCGAGTACGGGCCGAAGCGCAAGGGGCTGCCCGCGGAGCAGCGCAAGCAGATCGTCGACCAGTATCTCAACGAGGTCGGCCTGGCGCCTTTCGCCGATCATTATCCCGCGCAGCTCTCCGGCGGCATGAAGCAGCGCGTGGCGATCGCGCGCGCCCTTGCCAACGATCCGGCAGTCCTCTTGATGGACGAACCGTTCGGCGCGCTCGACAGCCAGACGCGCGGCACCATGCAGAAGCTGCTGCTGCGCGTGTGGGAGCGCCAGCAGAAGACAGTGCTCTTCGTCACCCACGACATCGACGAGGCGCTGGTGCTCGGCGACCGCGTCCTGGTGATGACGGCCCGGCCAGGCAAGATCAAGGCCGAGATCAAGGTCGACATCCCGCGGCCGCGTTCGATGGACGTGATCCTCGAACCCGACTTCATCGCGCTCAAGCGCCGCATCCTCGGCCTTTTGCACGACGAGATCGACGAGGACCACTAATGCATGTCGCCCAAAAGTGCGCAGCGGTTTTGGGGAGAACGACATGAATAAACAGAGACGCAAGCGCCGGCGCGCTTCAAAAGCAATCTCAAGCAATAACAAATAGTTGGAGGCAGTTCCGCGTACAAACGCCGAACTGCCCTCAAACGTCAAAGGCCGAGGCGATCCCTACCTCTGGCTGCCATGCGCGGCGTCCAGGATCATCTCCGAAGCCTTCTGTCCGATCATCATGCTTGGCGCGTTCGTGTTGCCGCCGATCAGCTTCGGCATGACCGAGGCGTCCGCGACCCCAAGCCCTTCCACGCCGCGCACCTTCAGCGTCGCC
>JAFKFE010001036.1 GCA_017308345.1 Alphaproteobacteria bacterium
CAAATTTTTTAAGCTTAAAACTTTTTCCTTGAAAAACCCGGTACTTTGGATAGCATCCAAGCCGATGGCGGCTGCCGTTCCGAGGGGCGTGCCGGGCATTCGTCCTTCATGGTGCTCCGGGTGGGAGGGGTTCGGTCCTTGTCGTTTGTGTTGCCCCAGACGTCTTCCAGCGCGCGCTATGCCTTCGACGGCGTGCGCGCCCAGATCCGCGATCTGCACACCGAGAACATCGCCAACCTCGCCGTGCGCGCGCGGGAGCTCGGCGATGTCATCGCGCTCTGGTACGGCGAAGGCGACATGGTGACGCCCGCCTTCATCCGCGACGCGGCGAAGGCGGCTTTCGACGAGGGCCTGACTTTTTATGTTCCCAACATGCGCGGACACGCCCCGCTGAACGAGGCTCTGTCGGAGTACCAGACGCGCATCCACGGCCGCTCGATCCCCATCGCCCGCACCACGGTGACGCCGGGCGGCATGCAGGCACTTTATCTGGCGCTGGAGCTGCTGGTCGATACAGGCACCAATGTCGTCTATGTCGCGCCGCAATGGCCCAACATCCACAACGCCATCCACCTGATCGGCGGCGAGCCGCGGCCGTTCTCGCTGGACTTCAAGGGCGACTGGCAGCTCGATCTCGACCGGTTGTTCGCGACCTGCGATGCGCGCACCCGGGCGATCTTCCTGTCGACGCCGTCCAACCCGACCGGCTGGACCGCGTCACGCGCCGAGATGCAGGCGCTGCTCGATTTCAGCCGGCGCACCGGCATCTGGATCATTTCCGACGAGGTCTACGGCCGGCTCTATTTCGACGGCGACGTAGCGCCTTCGATCCTGCAGATCGCGGAGGACGGGGACAGGGTGCTGTCGGTCAACAGTTTCTCGAAAGCCTGGGCGATGACCGGCTGGCGCATCGGCTGGCTGACGCATCCGTCAGGCGTTGCCGACCAGCTCGGCGCGATGACGCAATATATCAACAGCGGCACCGCTGCCCCGATCCAGGCGGGCGCCGTTGCCGCCATCCGGCAAGGCGAGCCGCTGGTCGAGGAAATCAGGCAGCGGATCCGCGCCGGCCTCGACCTCGCTTATGACAGGCTGGCGCAGATCCCCGGCATCATCCTGCCGACCAAACCGCGCGGCGGCATGTATGCCTTCTTCGCCATGGAAGGCGAAAGCGATGCGCGGCAGGTCTGCGCCAGGATCCTGGAGACCGCGCGGGTCGGCCTGGCGCCCGGTCACCTGTTTGGAAATTCGGCGGCGGCCTTCCTGCGCATGTGTGTCTGTCGTGACCGCGACCAGATCGCGACCGCGCTCGAGCGCATGGTCGCCGCCATGAATTGACGCCCCGCTGGGAGGCGGGACGGCAAGAAACCGTGCGGGGAAAGCCCCGCCCGATCGACAACCAGAGGGAAGACCCAGAGGGAAAACCAAATGAGCTTTACGCGTCGCAACCTGCTTCTCTTGGCCGCCGCCATCGGCATCGCCGCCGGCCCCGCCACCGCTTATGCCGCCGATGTGCTCAATGTCGGCGCCTACCCGACCAATCCGCCCTTCGAATACAAGAACGAGAGCGGCACGTTCGAGGGTTTCGAGGTCGACATCGTCAACGAGGCGGCCAAGCGCATCGGCATGACCACCGACATCGCCGATCTCGGCTTCCAGGCGCTGTTCGCGGCTGTCAGTTCCAACCGTATCGATGTCGCCATCTCCTCCATCACGATCACGCCGGAGCGGCTGAAAACGCTGTCCTTCACACAGCCCTATTATGATTCCGACATGGGCATCGCCACCAAGACCGACAGCGCGATCAACACCGAGGCCGATCTCAAGGGCAAGGTCGTCGGCGTGCTTTCCGGCTCGACCGGCGAGACCTGGGTCAAGGACCACCAGGCAGCCGACGGCTTCAGCGACGTGAAGGGCTACGACACGCAGCAGAACCTCCTGCTTGACCTCAGCGCCGGCCGCGTCGACGCCGCCGTCAGCGACGTTCCCGGCATGCAGTACTCCTTCCAGAAGATGAAGGACCTCGTCGTCAAGGAACGCATCAAGACCGGCGAGCAGTACGGGCTGATGATGAGCAAGGACCATCCCCTGCTCGGCAAGCTGAACGACGCGCTGACGGCGATGAAGAAGGACGGCACGCTGGCCGCGATCCACAAGAAGTGGTTCGGCACCGACGCGCCGGCTGACTCCTCGACAGTCAAGGAAATGCCGCTGCCCAAGGCCTGAGCGGACTTGGCCCAAAGAGCCGTGCCGGCTTCAAGGCCCGCACGGCTCGTTTCCTTGAATTTCCCGGAACCACAGGGCAGACCTAAGCTGACGTTTCGGGCCTCGCTCTGGCGTCTATAACCTTCATTTGCCGCAATTCGGGGCGGAAAGCCGCTTCTTCCTGGAATTGCTCTGGACGCAACCGGTTCGGGAATCGCCACCATGTCGCTGATCGACACCTTCTTCAATCCCGATGTCATCGCGTCCAGCCTGCCGGCCTTGCTGCGCGGCTTCCTCAACACACTGCTGCTCGGGGTGATGAGCATCGTCATCGGCATCGTGGTCGGACTGGCTATCAGCCTGGTGCGGCTCTACGCGCCGAAGCCGCTGCGCTGGCTCGCCATCGGCTACACCGACATCTTCCGCGCCCTGCCGGTGCTGGTGGTGCTGATCCTGATCTACTACGCGCTGCCTTTCCTCGGCATACGCCTGTCATCGTGGGCGTCCGCCGTGACGGCGTTCGCCATCATCATGTCGGCCTATTCGGCAGAGGTTTTCCGCTCGGGTATCGAAAGCATTCCGCGCGGCCAGTTCGAGGCGGCGCAGGCGCTCGGGCTGCCGTTCATGCTCACGCTGCGCAAGGTGGTGCTGCCGCAGGCTATCCGCGTGGTCATTCCACCGATGACCAGCAATTGCGTCTCGATGTTCAAGGACACTTCGCTCGCCTCGACCGTGGCGCTGCCGGAACTGCTCAAGGAAGCGACCAATGCGCAGTCGCTCTACGCCAACCCCTCGCCGCTGATCGGCGCCGCCCTCGTCTACCTCATCTTCCTCTGGCCGATGGTGCGCCTCGTCAGCCTGCTCGAGCGCCGCTTCCGGACCGAGAAGACGCGCTGACCCCCAAATCGATCCCCGTCAAAGTTCCCGCAGGAGCGTAGCCCCGTGAACAATCATCAGACCGACAGCACGAACGACGCCGCATTCCCCGTCGAAAAAATCCGCGGCATGTTCCCGGCGCTCAAGCAGGCCGGCGACTTCATCTTCATGGACAATGCCGCGGGCGCGCAGATTCCGCAAAGCGTGCTCGACGCGGTCACCAACCACCTGGTTTCGCACAATGTGCAGCGCGGCGGCCGCTATGGGCGCAGCGTCACCGTCGACCAGTCGGTCGCGCAGGCGCGTGAAAGCGTGGCGCTTCTGATCAACGCCTACAGCCCGTCCGAAATCTGCTTCGGCATGAACGCCACCTCGTTCATCCGCCTGGTCAGTCTCGGCATCGGCCAGATGCTTCAGGAGCGCAACGAGATCATCGTCACCGACATGGACCACGACGCCAACATCGCCACCTGGCTGGCACTGGAGCCGGCCGGCGCCAAGTTCAAATGGTGGCGCATGCGCGAGGACGGCAACCTGCATGTCGACGACCTCAAGCCGCTCGTCTCCGAGCGGACGCGCCTGGTCGCCTGCACGGTGACGGCGCACTCGATCGGCTCGATCGTCGACG
>JAFKFE010001037.1 GCA_017308345.1 Alphaproteobacteria bacterium
GCCGTGGTCTTTGTCGCGGCGACGCCCTTCTTCGCTGCGCTCACGCTCGCGCCCTCACGCCGCATCGGGCGGAATGACGCCCTTCTTGAAGGCGAAGCAGCCGTAGAAGCGCCGTTCGCCGGTCTGGATCACGCAATAGGCCTTCTTGGAGCGCTCGTAGAAGGCGTAGCGCTCGATGGAGATCATCGGCCAGGGCTTGCCCTCGGCCGCGTCGATCTCCTTCTGGACCTCCTTCTGCACCGGCGGGATTTCGTTCGGCTTGCCGACGATCTCCATGCGCGCGGCGGCATCGTTGACGAAAGTGTCCAGCGGAAAGACCGATAGCACCGCCTTCACCACTTCGGCCGCCGTCGCGTCGACGCGCAAGAGCTTGCCGAGCACGGTTTGGCGCGCCACCGAATCGGACGGAAAGTTTGTGTCGGCGATGATCAGGTCGTCGCCATGGCCCATTGCGCGCAGCGCCTGGAGCACATCGGCGTTGAGCAGCGGATTGATCCCTTTGAGCATGGTTTCCTCTTGCAGGGTTGATGCGGTCAGAGACGCTTGCCGGTTTCGGCGTCGAAGAGGTGGACCTGGTCGAGACGCGGCTTGAGCTTGAGCGTGTCGCCCGGCTTGAAGTCGTGGCGCTCGCGAAAAAGCGCCACCATCTCGCCCTCGCCGAAGCGCACGAAAGCCAGGGTCTCGGAGCCTGTCGGCTCGACCACCGAGATGGTGGACGCGACGCCGTCCGGATGTATCTCCAGATGCTCCGGCCGCACGCCGTAGACGACGGCCTGGCCATCCTCGGCAGCAACTGCCGACGGCATCGGGAACGCCGTGCCGGCGATCTCGACGACCGGCTTCTCGCCTTTCTTCACCGTGCCCTTGAGCAGGTTCATCGAGGGCGAGCCGATGAAACCGGCCACGAAAAGGTTCGCCGGCCGGTCGAACAGTTCCAGCGGCGCGCCGACCTGCTCGATGCGGCCGTCGCGCATCACCACGATCTTGTCGGCCATGGTCATGGCCTCGATCTGGTCGTGAGTGACGTAGATCGTGGTCGTTTTCAGCCGCTGGTGCAGTTCCTTGATCTCGGTGCGCGTCTGCACGCCCAGCTTGGCGTCAAGGTTGGAAAGCGGCTCGTCGAACAGGAACACCTGCGGGTTGCGCACGATGGCGCGCCCCATGGCGACGCGCTGGCGCTGGCCGCCCGAAAGCTGGCGCGGGTAGCGCTTGAGATAGGGCGCGAGGTCGAGGATGTCGGCGGCGCGCTTCACCCGCTCGGCGACGACGGCCGGGTCGGTGCCGCGCAGCTTCAGCGCGAAAGCCATGTTCTGCTCCACCGTCTTGTGCGGGTAGAGCGCGTAGTTCTGGAACACCATGGCAATGTCGCGCTTAGCGGGCGGCAGATTGTTGACCACACGGTCGCCAATCGAAATGGTGCCGCCGGAAACGGTTTCCAGCCCGGCCACCATCCTCAGAAGCGTGGACTTGCCGCATCCCGACGGGCCGACCAGCACGACGAACTGTCCGTCGGCAATGTCGACGCTGACCTCATGCAGGACCTTGACGGTCCCGAACGCCTTGGCCACACTGCTGATCGCGACTTGAGCCATCGTCTCCCCTTTTTACCTTTTTGCGGTGAAGCTAGCCATTGCCAAGGGCAACGGCAAGTCGGTATCTTATAGATAAAAAGTCAATCTTGTTGACAAGGTAATCGATTACGCGAATAGTGGCGAGCGCCAATCCGACAGCCCGTGTTTTACCGGGAAATCGGAGCTCCGGCGACGCAGGGTGGGGTCCCACGTCCCCGTATGATCGAGGAGAACCGTGAGACGTTTCGACGTCCGAGAGATTGGCACTTTCAATTCAATCGCTGTTGTTCTGGGAGGAACCTGTAGATGAGAGTCGATCTGTACGAAAAACTGATGCGCGCCGGCGCGAGCCGCCGCGATGTGCTGAAGGGCGCCGCCAGCATGGCCGCCATCGCCGCCGCGTCCGGCGCCGGGCTGGGCGCGCTGACGAGGCCGGCCGCGGCAGATGACAGCCTGTGCGCGAAAATCCTGCAGATCCCGGGCGTCGGTAAAGGCCAGCCGACGGATGCCGACTTCCAGAAGGTCGGCGAGCTTTGCCTCGAAGCGACCAAGGCCAATGTCAAGGAAGGCGAGTTCGCCGGCGTCGAGCTCACCTTCATGGGCCTCAACAACCAGAACCTGCACAACGTGCTGTTCCGCGGCTTCCTGAAGCCATGGGAGGCCTATACGGGCGCCAAGATCAGCTGGATCGACCTTGCCCAGGCCGACTACAACGCCCGCCTGCAGCAGTCGATCGCCACGGGCACCGTCGACTTCGACATCATCGAGATGGGCGCGCCCTTCGAAGGCGACGTCTGCGGCAAGGGCCTGACCTCGGAAATGCCCGACTGGGTCAAGAAGCAGATCGACTTCGACGACCTCGTCAACTACCTGAAGCCGCCGGTCGGCACCTGGGACGGCAAGCAGTATCGCGTCACCATCGACGGCGACACGCACAACTTCAACTACCGCACCGACGTGTTCGCCGATGCCGACCTCGCCAAGGCCTGGAAGGAAAGCGGAGCCACGACCGAATGGGGCGTGCCGAAGACCTGGCAGGAAGTTCAGGCTGTCACCAAGTTCCTCAAGGGCAAAAAATTCAAGGGCCAGGACGTCTACGGCTATCTCGACGCGCCCAAGCCGTGGGGCGGTTTCGGTTTCTACTTCCTCGGCAGCCGCGCCACTGCCTATGCCAAGCATCCCGACGACAAGGCCTGGCTGTTCGATGCCGACACGATGAAGCCGCGCATCAACAATCCGGCCTGGGTGCGCGCCATCCAGGACGTGATCGACGCCTTGCCGTCCGAGCCCGCCGACCAGATCAACGCCGATCCGAACACCACAGCCTTCCAGCAGTTCCTGGCCGGCACCGGTTCGATGATCCCCTGGTGGGGCGACGTCGGCTCGAACGTGAAGACCAATGATAGCTCGGTCATCGGCGACGTCACCGGCTTCTCGATCCTGCCCGGCTCCGACGACGTCTACAACTCCAAGACAGGACAGTGGGACAAGCTCTATGCGCCGAACTGCGCCTATCTCGGCTGGGGTGTCTATGTCATGGCCCGCGTCGATTCCGACGAGAAGAAGAAGAAGGCCGCATGGTCGGCCGCCGCGCATCTCGGCGGCAAGGACCTGTCGATCTGGACGGCGATGTACCCGTCGGGCTTCCAGCCCTACCGCAACTCCCATTTCAACATTCCCGAATGGGTGGCGGCCGGCTATGACGAGGCCTTCATCACCTCCTACCTCAAGTCGGAAGGCGATTCCTACAACCATCCGAACGCGGCGATCGAGCCGCGCATCCCGGGCATCTTCCAGTACTACTCGGCCGCCGAGGACATCCTGGCCAACACCTTCGCCGGCAAGATGAAGGCGCAGGAAGGCGCCGACGCGATTGCCGCGGCCTGGGAAAAGCTGACCGACCAGATCGGCCGCGAGAACCAGATCAAGCTCTACAAAGCCTCGCTCGGCATGTAGGCTGGCTTGCGAGACGTCGCGGCCCGGTGGCGCTCGTCATCGGGCCGTATCTTTACCGGCTCGGCCAGTTTGATGCGCTAGAGCAATTCCAGGAAAAGTGTGAGCGGTTTTCCGTCCGGAATTGCGTAAAAACAAAGAGATAGAGCGGTTCGCCGTTTCCGTGAAACGGTGAAGCGCTCTAGAAGGCGAGAGGCGTGGCTGAGCAGACTTCGACCGCGAATGCGTGGCCGGCAAATCCGGCCGACCTGATCCCGGCAGGCCGCAAACGCCTCGGCTGGGGCTTGCTGGCCATCGCAACGCTTGGCCTGCTGGCGATCATCGTCGTGCAGATCCTCTACAAGACCGAGATGTCTACGATCGGTTTCGACACGTGGCGCCCGGTGATCTACGCCTATGTCCTGTGGGGCGTCGCCCTTGGCGCCTGGCAGGTGCTGACGCGCGGCGAGGACGGGCAGCGGGCGCTGTTCCTTTTGCCGGCGCTGCTCTTCACCATCGCCATGGTGATCTTCCCGACGCTGTTCGGCTTCTACATCGCTCTGACCGACTGGAACCTCAGCTCCTTCACGGGACGCAGGTTCAACGGTCTCGACAATTTCTGGCAGATGCTGGCCGACCCCTACTACCGCAATGCGCTGTTCAATATGGTGCTCTACGTGCTTGCGGTGCTGGTAGAATATGTCATCGCCTTCGGCCTGGCGCTGCTGCTCAACGCGCAGATCCGGGCGCGAAAATTCTTCCGCGTCGTCTTCCTGCTACCGCTGATGCTGTCGCCGGTTGCCGTGTCCTGGATGGTCGGGAAATCGCTGATGGAATACCGGTTCGGCCCGGCGGCGACGCTGGCGCGTCATCTCGGCTGGGAAAATCCGGCCTTCTTCTCCGATCCGATCACCGCCCGCATCTCGATCATGATGCTCGACGCCTGGACCTTCATCCCGTTCATGATGATCATGCTGCTGGCCGGCCTGCAGGCGATGTCGCGCGAGGTGCTGGAAGCCGCCCGCGTCGACGGCGCGACCGCATGGCAGACCTTCTGGCAGGTCACCTTCCCGCTGATGCTGCCGGTGTCGGTGACGGCCGTCATCCTGCGCATCATCTTCAAGCTGAAGCTGGCCGACATCATCATCACCCTGACCTCCGGCGGCCCCGGCGGCGCTACCGATTCCGTGTCGAGCTTCATCTATCGCGAATATCGCGACCGCTCGAATGTCGGCTACGGCACCATGCTTGCCATGGCCTATCTGATCATCATCGTCGTGTTCGTGACCTGGCTGCTGAAGTTCGCCAGCCGCTTCGTTCGCAACGTCAACTGAGCGGCCGTCATGAGCGTCCAGACCACCGACTACACCGTTTCCGAAATCCGCTCGCCGGCGGCCTTCATCGCCAGCCGCGTCTTCATCTATGGGGCGCTTGTCTTCTGGGCCTTCGTCTGCCTGTTCCCGATCTACTGGACGATCACCACCTCGTTCAAATCGGCGGTCGACGTCACGCAAGGCCACCTCGTTCCCTTCGTCGACTTCCAGCCGGACTGGAAAGGCTGGCGCTCGCTCGGGCTATCGCCGGATTCGATCTTCCAGACCTCGACCGTGCGCGACGAATTCCTGAAACGCTTCATGAATTCGGTCATCACTTCGGTCGGCGCATCGGGCCTCGCCATCATCATCGGCAGCCTCGCCGCCTATGGCCTCGTTCGCTACCGTTACAAATTCGCCTGGTTCAGGAACGAGGACATCTCTTTCTTCTTCCTGTCGCAGTTGATCCTGCCGCCGGTCGTGCTGGCGCTGCCTTTCCTGGTGCTCTACCGCGAAGTGGCCCTCCTCGACACGCGCATCGGCCTCGTGCTGCTCTACACGCTGATGGTGCTGCCGATCGTCATCTGGATCATGCGCGACCAGTTCAACTCCATTCCCGTCGAGCTCGAAGAGGCAGCCCTTGTCGACGGGCTGTCGATCTGGGGCGCCTTCTTCCGCATCGTCATGCCGATCGCCTTGCCCGGCATGGTCGCGGCTTTCATCCTGGCGATGGTGCTGTGCTGGAACGAGTATTTCTTCGCCGCCCTTCTGACATCGACCGACGCCAAGACCATTCCGGTCATGGTGGCGAGCCAGACCGGCTCGCAGGGCATCAACTGGTGGTCCATGGCCGCCCTCGCCACAGCGGCAATCGCGCCGCTGGCCATCATCGGCATCGCGCTCGAGCGCTATCTGATCATGGGCATGACGGCTGGTTCGGTAAAATAGGATGGGCAAGTCCCGCTGGTTCGCGACATTCGCGCCGCCGGCACGAACTGTCATCGCCGCGGCATCGGCTTCACGCCGATTGCCTTGCCGAGCCACCGGTCGCAACCGGTGAGCCAAACCGTGCCGCGCTGACGCTGCCGGGCCGAAGGCCGGGCGGGCGTCGCTTTCATTTCCCGTTGGGACAATCTGGAATTGAAATGTTATAGTTACCTTACGGCAGCCGGGGGTAACGGTGCGGTGGAACAGGTCTCGACGCGTGCGCAGCGGCATGGGTTGCTCAATCCTGGGACCAGCCAGCGATGAACGACGATCTCGTGGACCGCATCTATGAAGCCGCGTTCGCGCCGCAGAACTGGCTGAATGTAATCGAAGATCTCGCCAAGGCTTCTGGTTCGGCAGCTGGCGGCGTACTCGTCCTGGAGTCTGACGAAGCGCCCCGCCAGGGCATACCGTTGTTCCGGCAGGGCGACATCGTCGGATTCCTGGCTGCCGAGCGCCTTGCCGAGGCCATGCTCAACGTCGCCGGTTTTCCTTCACGGCCAATCCTGCGCGCCAACAGATGGTTCGCCCGCCGGCTTCAGGGTTACCAAGGCTTCATCCGGTCCGCCGATGTCATGACCGAAGAAGAAATGTCGGGCGACCCGGTCCAGCACGCATTGATCGCTGCTGGTCTCAATTCCGAAACCAGTCTGATGACGCCGACATCGAATGCCGAAGCAGTGGTCGTGGCGCTGTTTCGCCGAGCCGACGAGTCCGCGCATGACGAGGCCGCCATTTCCGTCCTCAATGCTTACGGGCCACATCTGTCGCGCGCATCGCTGATCTCGGCCCGTCTGGGGCTGGCATGGGCGGAAAGGACTGTTTCGGCATTACAGGCGATCGGGCTTCCCGCCGCGGTCCTGCGCGGCTCAGGGGTCGTGCTGGCCACCAACGAGCCCTTCGACCAGATGCACGCTACCTTCTTGCCGGCGGCGTTCGGGCGCATCACGCTCGTAGACAAAGCCGCGG
>JAFKFE010001038.1 GCA_017308345.1 Alphaproteobacteria bacterium
GTCCCCCGACTTCCGGCGTGCCGGTGCCGGGCGCGAAGGCCGGATCGATGCTGTCGACGTCGAAGGAGATGTAGGTCGGGCCGTCGCCGACGATCTTCCGCGCCTTCTCGATGATCGCCGGGATGCCGAGCCCGGTCACCTCCTCGGCATGCACGACGGTCATGCCGGACTCGTAGGTGAACTCCCACAGATATTCGGCCGAGCCGCGGATGCCGATCTGGATGGTGCGCGAGGGATCGAGCACGCCGTCCAGCACCGCGTTGCGGAACGGCCCGCCGTGATGGAACTTGGTCATGTCGAACAGCCCGCTGGTGTCGCAATGGGCGTCGATATGGATCATGCCGACGGGTGCTTGTTTGCCGACCGCTTTCAGGATCGGATGGCTGATCGAGTGGTCGCCGCCGACCGATAGCGGCAGCACGCCGGCATCGACGATCTGGTTGGTGCGCTTTTCGATGTCCTCATGGCTGATCTCCAGCCGGTAGCGGCTGCGGAACGGCGTGTCGCCGATGTCGGCGACGCGCAGTTCATGCGTCGGCGCGCATTCCAGCACGTGGTTGTAGGGGCCGATGCGCTCGATGGCGCGCAGCGCGCGCGGCCCGAAGTGCGAGCCGGGGCGGTTGGTGACGCCGAGATCCATCGGCACGCCGATCATCGCCACCTGCAGGTCGCCGAAATCCGGGTTCTCGGCGGCGATTTCGCGGTAGGGCGCCGCAAGGAAGGTCGGGATGCCGGAATAAGGCGCCAGCCTCGTGCCCGATTTGTTGAAGATCTTGTCGGCGACCTTGCGGAATTTCGGATCGAACATCTCGCCGCCATGGCTCTCGCCATATTTGCGGCGCAACGCTTCGAGCTTGCCGCGATCGTAACCCATGTCCAATTCTCCTCTGCGCCTTGCTTGCAGCGCTGCCTGCACGAACGATTTGTCGAGCCAGCCTGTTGTCCGTCTGGTTCGTTGCCCGCCGGCTGCGCTGCGGATTTCACGTCTCTTGAAGCTGTTCCGGGCAAAAGTGTCGGGCAGCCGCTTTGAAAAATCAATTGATATTGTTAGGGTCTTTGTTGTGAGAAAATCTCACAAACTAGGAGTCCTTCCATGGCCAAGCGCCTGCCGCCGCTGAACCCGCTGCGCGCCTTCGAGGCCGCGGCGCGGCACGCCTCGCTGACCAAGGCGGCGGGTGAGCTGAATGTCACGCATGGCGCCGTCAGCCACCAGATCAAGGCGCTCGAGCAGTCGCTCGGCGTGAAGCTGTTCGAGCGCACAGGTCAGCGTGTGAAGCTGACGCCGCATGGCGCGGAATTCCTGCCGGCGGTTTCGTCCGCCTTCGACGGCATCGCCGCCGCCACCCAGCGCATGACGCGGCCGGCAAGCGCCGGCGCTTTGTCGGTTTCCTGCGTGCCGGCGCTGCTCCTGCTCTGGATGACGCCGCGGCTCGGCTCCTTCACCGCGCAATATCCCGACATCCAGCTCACGCTGATCCCCTCCAACGACCCCCGGGATATCAGGGCGCCGCAGATCGATGTCTGCGTGCATTATGGTGACGGCGGCTGGACCGATTGCTGGATGCGCAAATGGTCGGGGCTGGAACTCTTTCCCGTGGTCAGCCCGACGCTTATCAACAACCGGCCGATCCGCGGCGTCCGCGATCTTGCCGATCACGTCTTCCTGCATGGCGACGACGGCCGCGAGTGGCACACCTGGCTGGCCGCCGCCGACGCGCTCGATCTGCAGCGCGGCCGCCGCCACCATCTGGGCGATGCGCGCATGGCGACGGAGGCGGCCGTGCACGGCCATGGCGTGGCGCTCGGCGATTCCGTCACTGCGCGCGCCTTGCTTGCCAGGGGCATGCTCGTCGCGCCCTTCACTCTGTCGGTGCCGGCGGTCGACGATTTCTACGTCGTCTGCCGCAACGAGATGCGTTCGGCGCCGATCGTCCAGCTCTTCATCGACTGGCTGTTCGCCGAGAAGGAGCAGGACGAGGGCCGCGCCAACGCGCCGGTGGCCGGTCGCGTGCCCAGCCGCAGGAAGCGCCCTTCGCTCAAGGTCATCGGCGCCAAAGCAATTCCAGGAAAAGTGTGAAGCGGTTTTCTGTCGGGAAATGCTCCAGGGCCACGTCTTGACGGCTGGACTTGCATAGCTGCTTTTTGTCGGGCCAGCCCGCAAAGCAGGAAGCGCGTTCGAAAATACAGTGCTAATAGGCAGTTGGCTCAGGCAATTCCGGCAGGATCGCGCGGCGGTCTTCCATCCGGAATTGCTCGAACGAGGACTTGAAGCCTGGCGCCCGCGTTTCCGCGCGTGGCGCTTTACGGGTGAGGAAGCATGGCAAAAACCGATATAGCGCGGCGTGTCTACAACCACACCTGGAAGCTCGATCCGATCATCCGCAGCCTGCTGGACACCGACTTCTACAAGCTGCTGATGCTGCAGATGATCTGGGGCATGTATCCCAAGGTCGACGCCACCTTCACGCTGATCAACCGCACCACCTCGGTGCGCCTGGCCGACGATATCGATGAAGGCGAGCTGCGCGAGCAGCTCGACCATGCCCGCACGCTACGGTTCTCGAAGAAGGAGATGATCTGGCTGGGCGGCAACACCTTCTACGGCCGCAAGCAGATCTTCGAGCCGGAATTTCTCGCTTGGCTCGAGGATTTCCGCTTGCCCGACTACGAACTTTCCAGGCGCGACGGCCAGTATGTGCTCTCCTTCCCCGGCCCCTGGATGTACACGACGCTTTGGGAAATCCCGGCTTTGGCCATCATCAACGAGCTGCGCTCGCGCGCGGCGATGCGCTCCTATGGCCCGTTCGCGCTCGACGTGCTCTATGCCCGCGCCAAGGCCAAGATGTGGGCCAAGACCGAGCGGCTGAAGGCGCTGCCCGGCATCCGCATCTCCGACTTCGGCACGCGCCGCCGCCACTCGTTCCTCTGGCAGCGCTGGTGCGTCGAGGCGCTGAAGGAAGGCATCGGCGACGCCTTCACCGGCACCTCCAACGTGCTTCTGGCCATGGACAACGACCTCGAGGCCTTGGGCACCAACGCGCATGAACTGCCGATGGTCTTCGCCGCGCTCGCCAATTCCGAGCAGGAGCTGCGCGAGGCGCCCTACAAGGTGCTGCAGGACTGGCAGCGCTATTATGGCGGCAACCTGCTGATCGTGCTGCCCGATGCCTTCGGCACGGAATCCTTCCTGCGCGACGCGCCCGACTGGGTCGCTGATTGGACCGGCTTCCGCCCCGACAGCGCGCCGCCGATCGAAGGCGGTGAGAGGATCATCGACTGGTGGCGCAAGAAGGGCAAGGACCCCAAGCAGAAGCTGCTCATCTTCTCCGACGGGCTCGAGGTCGAGACCATCGAGGCGACCTACAGGCACTTCCGCGGCAAGGTGCGCATGTCCTTCGGCTGGGGCACCAACCTCACCAACGATTTCGAAGGCTGCGCCCCGACCGAGACCGACAGCCTCGACGCCATCTCGCTGGTCTGCAAGGTCACCGAGGCCAATGGAAGGCCGGCGGTGAAGCTGTCGGACAACCCCGCCAAGGCGACGGGGGATGAAAGGGAGATCAAGCGCTATCTGCGGATCTTCGGCGAGAAGGGCCGGGTGGAGCAGTTGGTGAAGGTGTGAGGGGTGGCGGTGCTTCGGCATCGCCACGCGAGACGGAAAGTTGGATAGGCTGAGTTCCTTCGCGCCCCCCTCTGTCCTGC
>JAFKFE010001039.1 GCA_017308345.1 Alphaproteobacteria bacterium
GGCTATCCGCAAGACCACGCCACATCACGAGCATCTGCATTACAAACGTTTGTAATCGTTTGCCTTTTTTCAAGGGAAGTCTGGATCGACGGTGCCGCGGCCGCTGAAAAGGCGGCCACGCCGGGAATAAACCCGGCCGCCGCGAGTCTTCTTGGCAGCGGGGCCATCCTCCCAAGGCCGCCGCGATGAAAAAAGGAAAACGGAAATGACCAGGATCGCTCTTACCTCTGCCGCAATGCTTCTCGCCATGGGCTCCGCGTTCGCCGGCAGCGACCATTACGGCGACACTAACGCCATCCAGCCGCCCGCGGCCGCCGACAACGCCTACACGGCCTCAGTGCGCAAGCACGAGGTTGCCAGGCCCGCCCCCAAGGTCGATACCGGGCTGAAGACCGGAGCGACCGGCGCCGCGGATTGGCCGGGTCCGCCCGCGGACAATTGGGGCAATTGATCCCGCGTCCTTGAAAATACCTAAGGCGGCGGGCAAACCCGCCGCCTTAGTCATCGGACCGGCAAGCTTCCGGTGCTACCCTAAATCCTTCGGCCGCAGGCAATGCGTCAGCCGCGCGCCGCCGAAATCGAGATTTGCCCAATCACCGTCCAAGGTGAACCGGGCGAGCGCCGCCGTCGGAAACTTCGCTTCGATCTTCTTGAACACGGTCTCATCCGACCCCGCGCCGGCCAGCCGCAGCGCAAATTGCTGCAGGCCGGGATTGTGGCCGATCACCAGCAGGTTCGTCGCCTTGGCCTGTCGCACGCGCGCCAGGATGACGCCGGCCGCCGCTTCGTAGAGCTCCTCGGCAAATTGCGCCGGTGTATGTCCGGACAGTTCCTCGGCTACGAGCCGCCAGGTATCGCGGGCGCGCAGCGCCGGCGAGACCAAGGCGAGGTCGGGCAGCCAGCCGCGCCGGGCAAGCTCCCGCCCCATCAACGGCGCCGTCTTCAGGCCGCGCGGGGCCAGCGGCCTGTCGAAATCCGCAAGTGCCGAATCGTCCCAGCTCGACTTGGCGTGGCGCAGGATGAGCAGCTGTCTCACGGTCATCGATCAGGTCCAGGGAATCTCAGCGTTGAAATCCTGGCCATGCCTACCACCGTATCTCGCTCCCGTCTCGGCATCGAAAGCCGCGGTCAGCACACCAAAGACGAAGAGGCCTACACGTTGCTCACCATTGTCCCATTTGACGGCGATGTCGGCCCCGGTGATCGACCAGGCTCCTGATCGGATATGGATCGAGCTGATGATCCGCCCGACTGCTTCGCCGTGTGTTTCGCATAGGTAAAAATAGGCCGCGGCGCTCTGCGGTCCATCTGTCTCTTCATATTCGAAGGCCCCGGCCAGATCGCCTCTGGTGCGTACCGCGCTTTCGAGTATCTCCAAAGCTCAGTTCCTAAATTAGAG
Organism: Alphaproteobacteria bacterium; assembly: GCA_017308345.1. Classification (GTDB taxonomy): domain Bacteria; phylum Pseudomonadota; class Alphaproteobacteria; order Rhizobiales; family Rhizobiaceae; genus Mesorhizobium. Next base: position 1,400 of record JAFKFE010001039.1, read on the forward strand.
CAGCGTTGAGATGTCGCGCGCACCGTGCGCGATACGCACGACATCGATCCGATCCGCCGCGAGCCTGTAAAGAATGAGATAATTGCCGATGGTCAGCGCACGCGTGTCGGCCCCGATATCGGGTCTTCGCGGCCCCGATTCCGGGAAGATCGCGAGCTGCAGGATGCGTTCTGCGATTGCATCCAGAAAATGATCGGCGGCGCGCGGACTACCCTTGGCGATGGAAAGCCAGATGTTGGTCAAGTCATCTTCAACCGCAGGGCTGCGGACGATCGGCAGACCTGCCATGGATTACTTCTTGACGGCATCGACAAGACGATCTCGAGCCTTCCGCTTGATGTCGTCTATGTCGAAAGGAACGAATGGACCGCTTTCCAGCCCCTCGCTCCAGGCTTTGCGCAGTCGCTCCACTTCGGCTTCGCGCAGCGGTTGCCGTAAGCGCCATTCACGCAGCGCTTCGCGGATCACCTCGCTTGCCGAGCCATAACGTCCGCTTTCGACGGCATCTTTGACCATCTCAAGCAATTCTGGTGAAAGCGCCACGCTAACTTTTTCGACCGTTGCCATGGAACCTCCTCACAAAACGGTAGCAATAATTGCTACCTTCCGCAAGGCTACGGCGTGATCCGCGCCAGTTGCTCGAGGTCGGCCTCTTCGCGCAGCGGATCCGGCGCCATCACCACCGAGGTGGCGTTGTCGGCGTCGTCGGCGAAATGGGCAAGCACGGTATGGCCCTTTTCCATGCTCGCCTTGCCTTCGGCGACCAGGCCCAGCGCCAGCGGGTAGAGCCGGTGCTCCGCCTTCAGCACTCGCGCGGCAAGCGTGTCCTCATTGTCGCCGACCATCACCGGCACGGCGGCCTGCGCGATGATCGGGCCGTCATCCATCTCGGGCGTGACGAAATGCACCGAGCAGCCATGGATGCGCACGCCGGCGCGGATGGCTCGCGCATGCGTATCCAGCCCCTTGAAGGACGGCAGCAGGGCAGGGTGGATGTTGATCATGCGCCCCTGCCATTTCTCGACGAGGCCGCGGCCGAGGATGCGCATATAGCCGGCGAGCGCGACGATGTCGGCGCCGAAGCCGGTGAGCGCGGCATCGATCGCGGCGTCGAAGGCGTCCTTGCTTGGATGGTCGGCGCGCTGGATCACCTTGGTGGCGATGCCGCGCGACTGGGCGATGCCGAGGCCGGCCGCGTTGGCGCGATCGGAAATGACGCCGACGATTTCGGCCGGATAGCTGGGGTCGGCGGCCGCCGCGATCAGCGCCGTCATGTTTGAGCCGCGTCCCGAGATCAGGACGACCGTGCGTTTCCTGCTCATAGGCCGATCGAGCCCCGATAGATGACGCCGGCGTCGCGGCGCGGCACGATGCGGCCGATCGGCGTCACCGTCTCGCCGGCTTCCTGCAGCACCGCCGCGACCTGCGCCGCCTGGCCGGAGGCGACGGCGAGGATCATGCCGATGCCGCAGTTGAAGGTGCGCATCATTTCTTCCGGCGCGACGCCGCCGGTCCTGGCCAGCCACGAGAACACAGGCGGCACCTCGATCGCCTCGAGGTCGAGTTCGGCGGAAAAATCCTTGGGCAGCACGCGCGGGATGTTTTCCGGGAAGCCGCCGCCGGTGATGTGAGCGAGCGCCTTGATGCCATGCGTGTTGCGGATCGCCTTCAGGATGGATTTCACATAGATGCGCGTCGGCTCCAGCAGCGCCTCGGCAAGGGAGAGTTCCTCGTTGAACGGCGCCGCATCGCTCCAGCCGAGGCCGCTCGCGGCCACGATGCGGCGCACCAGCGAAAAGCCGTTGGAGTGCAGGCCGGACGATGCGAGGCCGAGCAGCACGTCGCCTTCCACGATATCGTCCGTCGGCAGCAGCTGGCCGCGTTCGGCGGCGCCCACGGCGAAGCCGGCAAGGTCGTAATCCTTGTCGTGATACATGCCGGGCATTTCCGCCGTCTCGCCGCCGATCAGCGCGCAGCCGGCCTGCCGGCAGCCCTCGGCAATGCCGCCGACGATCGACGCGCCCTGGTCCGGGTCGAGCTTGCCGGTGGCGAAATAGTCGAGGAAGAACAGCGGCTCGGCGCCCTGCACGACGATGTCGTTGACGCACATGGCGACGAGGTCGATGCCGATCGTGTCGTGTTTGCCCGCATCGATGGCGATCTTGAGCTTGGTGCCGACGCCGTCATTGGCCGCGACCAGCACCGGATCGGTGAAGCCGGCGGCCTTGAGGTCGAACAGGCCGCCGAAGCCGCCGATCTCGCCGTCGGCGCCCGGCCGGCGCGTGGCGCGCACCAGCGGCT
>JAFKFE010000649.1:0-3671 GCA_017308345.1 Alphaproteobacteria bacterium
GACGATGCCGGCGCCGAGATGAGTTTCCAGGCCGCGCGCGACGGCACCTATGGCACGATGCGCATGCTGTCGCAGGAGAAGGACGAGGCTTTCGACCTTCTGAAACTCGCCGTCGACCGGCCGCGCTTCGACCAGGCGCCGATCGACCGCATCCGGGCCCAGGTGCTCTCCGGCATCCTCGCCAACGAGCGCGATCCGAACACGGTGGCGCAGCAGCGCTGGCTGCGCGCCATCTATGGCGAGCATCCCTATTCGCGCTCCGACCAAGGGACGAAGGCGAGCCTGAACGCCATCACCGCTGATGACATCAGGGCCTTTCACAAGGCCAATTTCGCCCGCGCCGGCCTGCATGTGGCTGTGGTCGGTGACATCGATGCCGCGACGCTGAGCGGCAAGCTGGACGAGGTGTTCGCAGGCTTGCCCGAAAAGCAGACGCTCGCCCCGGTGGCCGATGTCACGCCCCGGCTCGGGCAACAGCTCGAGGTGAACTACGACCTGCCGCAGACCTCGCTTCAGCTCGCCTGGCCGGGCGTGAAACGCAGCGATCCGGATTTCTTTGCCGCGGTGCTGATGAACGAGATCCTCGGCGGCTCGACCTTCACCTCCCGGCTCTTCTCGGAGGTGCGCGAGAAGCGCGGCCTTGCCTATGGCGTCAGTTCCGATCTCGTCGACAACGAGCATTCCCACTCATTGCTGGTGACGACGGCGACGCGCTCCGATCGCGCCGCCGAAACACTTTCGATCGTGCGCCAGGTGGTGAAGGACATGGCCGAGACCGGCCCCACCGAGGAAGAGCTTGCGGCGATCAAGAAATACATGATCGGCGCCTACGCTATCAACAATCTCGATTCCTCCAGCTCCATTGCCGCGACCCTGGTCGAGCTGCAGGTCGACAAGCTTGGCATCGACTATATGAAGCGGCGCGCCGCGCTCATCAATGCGGTCACGCTCGCCGACGTCAAGGCGGCGGCGAGGAAGCTTCTGTCGGCCGATCCCGCCGTGATGGTCATCGGCCCGCCGCTGGTGCAGGTGGCGGGAGGCGGCAAGGGATGAGCCCGACCTTCGGGGTGGCATTCGGCGGCGGCGGGGCGCGCGGCCTCGCGCATATACATATCATCGAAGCTCTCGACGAGCTTGGCATCAAACCGGCGGCGATCGCCGGCTCGTCCATCGGCGCCATCATGGGCGCCGGCATGGCGTCGGGCATGACGGGCACCGAGATTCATGACTATGCCCGATCGATCCTCGGCAGCCGGGCCGAAGTGGCGGCGCGCATGTGGCGTTCGCGGCCGGGCACGATAGCGGAGGCCATGCAGGGCGGTATCCGCGTCGGCCAGTTCAACATCGAGCGCATCCTGAAGGCCTTCCTGCCCGAGGCGATCCCGCGGACGTTCGAGGCGCTGAAGATCCCGCTCAAGGTGACCGCGACCGACTATTTCGGCCACAGTCTCGCGGTGTTTGCAGAAGGCGACCTGCATTCGGCGCTAGCCGCTTCGGCGGCCATTCCGGCGGTCTTCCGCCCGGTGACGCGCGAGGGCCGGGTGCTGATCGACGGCGGCATCTACAACCCGGTGCCTTTCGACCTCATCGAGAAGGAAGCCGACATCATCATCGCGGTCGATGTCGTGGGCGCTCCGAGCGAGGCCGAGCGCAGGCATCCGACCACGGTCGACCTGATGTATGGCGCGACACAGCTAATGATGCAGTCGATCATCGCCAACAAACTCCGGCAGCATCCGCCGGACATTCTGATTCGGCCCAATGTTTCGAAATACCGTGTGCTCGAATTCCTCAAGATCGAGACGCTGCTGGCCGAGACGGTCGAGATCAAGGACGAACTGAAGCGCGCCATCGGGAAGGCCGTGGAAGCGCATGGCGGCAAGCGGGGGAAGAAGAGGGTGGTCTGAGAGCTTTTTTCAGTTGCGCCCCGTGGTCTTTCGGGGAGGCAAGGCCCTGACCCTGAAGGAGCGCGGCCCGCAAAAGGAAAGCCCGCCATTGGCGGGCTTTCCTGCTTTGGCTGGAGGCCTTTGCTTAGTTGAACTTGTACTTGGCGTCGATGCGCACGGTGTGGAAGGACGGCGTCGAGGTCACGAGCCCGCTCGGGATCGGGAATTCGTCCGAGAAGTCTTCCTTGGCGAACTGCGAGTAGCGGTATTCGATGCCGACGGTCATCTTGTCCGACACGGCCGTTTCCAGGCCCGCGCCCACCGAGAAGCCGCTGGAGCCCCAGTCGACGTCGAGCGGCGCCGGAGCATCGAGCTTGAAGTGCTGCCAGCTATAGCCGGCGAGAGCGTAGGCCAGCGTCGCTTCATTGACCTTCATGCCGATGCGGCCGAGCACGTCGAAGCCATAGTCGGTGTTGAGGTTGATGGAGCCTAGACCCGGTACGAAGCCACCCAGCTCCAGCTTCGACTTGATGCCGGAGAGACGCGCGTCCACGAGTCCGCCGACCACCCAGCTGCCCATGTCCTGGTCGTAGCCGATGCTGGCTTCGCCGAACACGCCTTCGCCGCCGAGGCCGTTGAACTTGGCGCCGCCGAGTGGCGGAACGTCGATCTGATGCACGACGGCACCGGCGCCGAGCCCACCGCCGACATAGAAGCCGGTCCAGTTGTAGGTCGGCGTCTCGAAGCTGGCGGCGCCACCGTCATTGGCGTTGAAGCGATAGGCGGCGGCAACCTCGAAGGTGTGGCGCGAGGTGTCGAGGTTGAGCGCGCCGTTCGGAACATTCAACCCGGCATCCGAGAGCAGGCTGTCGTTGGTGCTGAAGCGGGTATAGCGATACTCACCCTTCAGCGTCCAATTGCTGTTGATCGCGGTTTCGACGCCGGCGCCTACGAAGTAGCCGCCCTGATCCCAATCGAAACCGAAGCCCCCGATATTGGTATCGAGCTTATACTTCTGCCAGGAATAGCCACCCAGCACGTAGCCCAGCGTGGTCGGCGTCAGGAGGTAGCCGGCGCGCACGCCGACATCGAAGCCGTAGGTCTCCTTGATGTCGGCGCTGAGGCCGGCGGCATCCAGAGAAGTCTTGATCGTGCCGACATGCGCGTCGATCAGGCCGCCGAGCAGGAAGCGCTGCGAGACCATGTAGTCGTAGCCGACGGTCGCCTGGCCGTAGATGCCTTCGCCGCCGATGCCGTTGAGCGAAACACCGGGAGCGAAATCACTGCTTAGCTTGTGAACATTCGCGCCGGCGCCGACACCGAAGCCGACATAGACGCCGCTCCAGTTGAAGCCAGGGGCGGCCTGCTCCTGGACGACGTCGGCTGCATGCGCCGCCGACATCAAGGCGACGGCCGAAACGGCGCCCAACAGAACTGATTTCGCGGAAAGACGAAGAAGCATAGCCCGTAACCCCAAGTTAAACCCGCGGAGGTTCTAGCAGAGGTTGTTGCTATTATTGGTGGCAGAAATGCCACACCAAGGGCAGAACTGCCGTAGGGATAGGTGGAATTCCGGCGACCCACCCAGAAAAGGTCTGCCGGCCGCGGAAGCCCGGTACAGCTGGCCCGAGCACTTGCCGGGTGCTGGACCAGTCGCGGGAATGACCTTGCGCGACACTGGCCTTCGGGAAGGGGTAAGCAGCCAATCTACAGATGCACGAAGGCCGTCAGCGGCAGGTGGTCGGAGGCGACCCGCGACAGCGGCGTGTCATGCGCCTCCACCGC
>JAFKFE010000649.1:3710-4298 GCA_017308345.1 Alphaproteobacteria bacterium
ATGATGCGGTCGAGCGCCAGCACCGGCAGCCCCGAGGGGAAGGTGGGCACGGCGGGCGGCGAGGGACCGAAAGTAGTGTGCAGTGTATTCAGCGCCGAGCGGTTGCCGAGCCGCCATTCATTGAGGTCGCCGAGCAGAAGCGTCGGCCTTTCGTCCGCGCTGCTCATGATGTCGAGCACGACGCGGGCCTGCTCGGAGCGCGAGCGGCGCAGCAGGCCGAGATGGGCGGCGATCACCCGCAGCGCCCGTTTCTCGTCGAGATCGATCTCGGCGACCAGCGCGCCGCGCGGCTCCAGCCCCGGCAGCTTGATCTGGTGGACGTCGCGCACCGTGCCGCGCTTGAACAGAAGCACATTGCCGCGCCAGCCATGCCCCTTGCCGTTGCCTGAGACCGGCACCGGCACCAGTCCCGTCTCCAGTTCGAGCCGAGCGAGGTCGAGCAGCCCGGCCCTGTCGCCGAAGCGGTTGTCGGCTTCCTGCAGCGCGATCACGTCGGGGCTCATCTCGCGGATGACCCGCGCTGTCCTCTCGGGATCGAATCGGCGGTCGGTGCCGATGCATTTGTGGACGTTGTAGGAGGCAACGACG
>JAFKFE010000650.1 GCA_017308345.1 Alphaproteobacteria bacterium
ATCTGTCGATCATCACCCAGGCGATGACCTATGCGCTGCTGCTCGCCTTCTTCCGCAACGACATGGGATTTGGCGGCAATAACGGCCTGACCGATTTCAAGGACATTTTCGGCTTCAGCGTGCAGGCGGACGCGACGCGCTCGGCGCTGTTCGCGGCGAGCGCCGTGACGCTCGCGCTCGCCGTCTTCGTGACCACGGCGATCGTGCGATCGAAATACGGCAAGTTGCTGATGGCGGTGCGCGACGCGGAGAGCCGCACCCGCTTTCTTGGCTGGCGTGCGGAGAACGTCAAGCTGTTCGCCTTCACGGTTTCCGCGATCATGGCCGGCATTGCCGGCGCGCTCTACGTGCCGCAGGTCGGCATCATCAACCCCGGCGAGTTCGATCCGGCGAATTCGATCGAGGTGGTGATCTGGACCGCGGTCGGCGGGCGCGGCACCATCGTCGGCCCGATCATCGGCGCGCTGCTCGTCAACGCCGGCAAATCCTGGTTCACCGGGGCGCTGCCGGAATTCTGGCTGTTCGCGCTTGGCGGCCTGTTCGTCGCCGTCACGCTTTTGCTGCCAAAGGGCATCGTCGGCATGTGGGATGGCTGGCGCGGCCAGGCCAAGGCGCTGCGCGCGGCCTCGCTCGCCGCGGAGGCCGGCGCCGATCCTCAGGCGCCGGAGCCGAAGATCGTGCGCTCGGCGGCGAGGACGCCAGGCGCCTGGTCGGCTTCCGGGCCCGAGCCGCAGCCGGCGGAGTGAGCGATCATGAGCAAGTCGAACACCATCCTCTATCTCGACGGCGTCTCGGTCTCATTCGACGGCTTTCGCGCCATCAACAACCTGTCGCTGGTGCTCGACAAGGGCGAGATGCGCGCGATCATCGGTCCCAACGGCGCCGGCAAGACGACGATGATGGACATCGTCACCGGTAAGACGCGGCCTGACGAAGGCGAGGTGTTCTTCGACGGTCAGGTGGATCTTACCCGCCACGACGAGGCCGAGATCGCCATGATGGGCATCGGCCGCAAATTCCAGAAGCCGACCGTCTTCGAGAGCCACAGCGTCGAGGACAATCTCATGCTGGCGCTGAAGGGGCCGCGCTCGATTTTCCCGGCGCTGTTCCATCGCCGCTCGGCGGCAGAGGCGCGGCGCATCGACGACATCCTTGGCATCATCCGCCTCGGCGACAAGCGTGGCGAACTCGCGGCCAATCTCAGCCACGGGCAGAAGCAATGGCTGGAGATCGGCATGCTCCTGGCGCAGGACCCGAAGCTCCTGCTCGTCGACGAGCCGGTGGCCGGCATGACCGACGCCGAGACCGAGGAGACCGCGCGCCTGCTCAAGGACATCGCCCGCGACCATTCGGTGGTGGTCGTCGAGCACGACATGCATTTCGTGCGCGAACTCGACGTCAAGGTTACCTGCCTGCACGAGGGCTCGGTGCTGTCGGAAGGCACGCTCGATTTCGTGTCGGCCGATGAGCGCGTCGTCGAAGTCTATCTGGGGCGCTGAACATGGTCTGGCGGGTTCCGTTCTTCCGTTTCGATTTCGCGTTCCTGAAGCGCTGGAGAAGGGGCTGACCATGCTCGAAGTATCCAATGCCACGCTTCACTATGGCGCCGCCCAGGCGTTGCGCGGCGTCTCGCTGAAGGCGGACGCCGGCAGGATCACCTGCGTGCTCGGCCGCAACGGCGTCGGCAAGACCAGTTTGATGAGATCCATCGTCGGCCACCACCGGCTGACGAGTGGAAGCGTTGCCTTCGAGGGGAAGGCGCTCGACCGGAGCGCGGCGTATGACCGCGCCCGGTCGGGCATCGCATTCGTGCCGCAGGGCAGGGAGGTTTTCCCGCTGCTGACGGTGCGCGAGAACCTGGAATCCGGCTTCGCGCCGCTGAGGCGCGCCGACCGTAACATTCCAGCCTATGTCTTCGAGTTGTTTCCGGTGCTGAAGCAGATGCTGTCGCGCCGCGGCGGCGACCTTTCCGGCGGCCAGCAGCAGCAACTCGCTATCGGCCGCGCGCTGGTGATGCGGCCGAAACTCCTGGTGCTCGACGAACCGACCGAAGGCATCCAGCCTTCGATCATCAAGGATATCGGCCGCGCCATCCGCTATCTGCGCGACCAGGCGGGGATCGCCGTGCTTCTGGTCGAGCAATATCTTGACTTCTGCCGGGAGCTTGCCGACGAGGTCAACATCATGGATCGCGGCCAGATCGTGCACACTGGTCCCGCCGAGGACCTCGACCGGGCGGATGTGCGCAAGTTCCTGACAGTCTAGAATCGTTTGCTCGACTTCGGTTGACATCGCGAGGCGACAGCAAGCCCAATATTTCTCTCCGCCGGCCCCGCCCCTCTGGTGCGTCGAATACCGCATGCTAGTCTTTTCTTGGCCTTGGTGAGTCGGCCGCTTTCCGTACCAGTCGCGAATGAGGGGGAAGGCGCGGACACCACCCGCAAGTTCCACGCAAGCAAACCTGCCTAGCCTTCCCCGCAGTGATTGTCGGTCAATGCGTCCAAGAAGATTCTTGCCAGGGGACGGCGATGGAGCGTTTTGTCGAGGACTATCAGAAGCGGCGCCTCACGGAGCGCGTCGATATCATGACAGCGATCAACATCCTGATGTCGCAAGGCTATGACGAGGATGATCTGATCGGCGAAATGACCAAGGTTTTCTACGTCGATCTCGATGCCTATAACGATGTGATCGGCCGACACTAAAAATTGGGGCAATTCCAGGCGTGAAACGGTTTCCACCCGGAATTGCATCGAAACATGGACATGGAGCGGTTGGCCGTTTCCGCGAAAACGGTCGAACGCTCCGGCTAGGCGGCGAGAACAATCTTTCCCCGCGTGTGGCGTGATTCCAGCGCGCGATGGGCTTCGCCCGCGTCCTTGAGAGGATAGACGCCTCCGATCGTCACCGCGAGCTCGCCGGCCGCCGCCATCCCGAACAAATGCGTCAGCCCGTCCTGCAAGCTTTTCGGAGTCAGCAAAGGCGCGGTGGCGAAGCCGGTGATCGTCTGATTTTGGAAGATCAGCCCGAGAAGATCGGGAACACCCAGGCTGAAGTCGAGAATGTTGAGCGATCCGTAGATGACCATTTGGCCCAGCGGAGCCAGCGCCTTCAATCCTTCCCGGACCACGGCCCCACCGATCGACTCATACATGATGTCGGCGCCATGCCCGTCGGTTTGCCGGCGAACAGCCTGCGACCAGTCATCGGCGGTGTAGTCGATCGCCGCATCGGCTCCGAGCGACCGGGCAAACTCGCGCTTGTCCTCGGTACTGGCGGCCGCGATCACCTGTTTGGCGCCGGCGCGCTTGGCAAGTTGCACCAGCAGGCTGCCGACCCCGCCTGCCGCCGCCGATATCATAACCCGCTTATCGGCGGCGGGAGCCTGCTGCAGCAGATGGAACGCCGTCAGTCCCTGCACCATGAGGGCGACGGCGTGCTCGAATGGCAGTTGGTCGGGGATCGGCGTAACGAACCCTGCGTCGCAGACGACATACTCGGCATACCCTCCGAAAGATTGCCCCGCGGCGAAAACGGAGCCTGCCACGCGGTCGCCGGGGGCGATGCCTTCGACCTCTGTGCCAACGGCTTCGACGATACCGGCCACCTCGGCCCCAAGGATGCTGGGCAATGGCGGCGTCATGGCATAGCGATTCTGCGAATGAGCGCTTCTCTCGGGCCCACCGAAGGAGCCGGTACTTCCGTCAGCACCAGATTTTCCGGACCGCCGAAGGCGACGAGTTGCACGGCTTTCATAATTGATCTCCGACCGGCCCCGAAGGGCGTCTTTGAGTTGTGGGTTGCTCGACACGGCATTTCAGTGGCATATGGATTGACTGGTTTACTACAGACAATTTGGTCCGATACTGACCAAGAGGTAAGTATGGTTGCCACGATCAAGAACCTGCCGCCCTTGCCTGCCGAAAGGGCGCTCAGAGTGATCTCCGGCCGTTGGAAGCCGGTGATCCTCTATCATCTGCTGTCAGGGCCGCAGCGGCTGTCCGAGCTGAACCGCCTGATGCCCGCAATCAGCCAAAAGGTACTCATCCAGCAACTGCGTGAGATGGAGGCCCATGGAATTGTCGGACGGACGGTGTTTCCGCAGGTTCCCCCGCTGGTCGAGTACGAGGCGACATCGCTCTGACAAAGCCTCGGGCCGGTTCTTCTTGCTCTGTGTGAATGGGGGCGCCGGCATGCCGCCGAAC
>JAFKFE010000651.1 GCA_017308345.1 Alphaproteobacteria bacterium
GGCGGCGATTGCGGCGCCTGCCATCAGAGCTACAGAATCAAGAAAGGCTGATCGTCGGTCATGTCCCGGCTGAAGAAGCTGGCCGGCGCCGTCATCGTGCTGGGCGTCGCCTGCGCGGTCGCCGGCTGGGCCCTGTCGGCGCCGGTCAGGCTTGACGCCCAGGCCGTCGCGCGGCTTGGCTCCGGCGACGCCGCCAAGGGCAAGCGCATTTTCTATGCCGGCGGCTGTACCTCCTGCCATTCCAAGCCTGGCGCCGAGGGCGACGCCCGGCTGCAACTGGCCGGCGGTCTGGAGCTCAAGACGCCGTTCGGCACCTTCGTGCCGCCCAACATCTCGCAGGATCCAAAGGACGGCATCGGCGCCTGGAGCGAGGAGGACTTCGCCAACGCCATGCTGAAGGGCGTTTCGCCCTCCGGCGAGCATTTCTATCCGGCTTTTCCCTATGCATCCTACGCGCGCATGAAGCCGGCCGACATCGCCGACCTCTATGCTTTCATGAAGACGCTGCCGGCGGTTGCCGGCAAGGCGCCGGATCACAGGCTTTCCTTCCCTTTCAGCATCCGCCGCGGCATCGGCCTGTGGAAGCTGCTCTATCTCAGTCCCGAACCGGTGACAGCTTTGCCGGACGGCGCGCCGGACAAGGTTCTGGCCGGCCGCTACCTTGTCGAGGGTCCCGGCCATTGCGGCGAGTGCCACACCCCGCGCGATTTCGCCGGCGGTGTCGAGAAGGGCGAGTGGCTGGCGGGGGCAGTCGCTGCCGAAGGCTCGGGCGTCGTGCCCAACATCACCCCCGACGGGAAGAGCATCAAGGACTGGTCCGAGGCCGACATCGCCAACTACCTCGAGACCGGCTTCACGCCCGATTTCGATTCGGTCGGCGGTTCGATGGTCGAAGTGCAGCGGAACATGGCGCAATTGACGGCTGACGACCGCGCGGCGATCGCCGCCTATCTCAAGGTTGTCCCGCCGCGCCCCAACGGTTATCCGGCGCGCAAGCCGGCGAGCTGAGATGGCTGGGCCGACCGCCCTCGTTTACAGGTGGCGGTCGCCCAGGAAATCGAAGCCGTCTTCGAAGAAGTGGTTGTAGTTGCAGGTCAGTTCCTCGCCTGGCGCGATGTCGCGCAATGCGTAGGTCTCCTCTGGCGAGGAGACGTCGCAGTTCGGGTCGTCGTCATGGTTCATGTAACGCGCGTCGTCGGCCTCGAAGACGATGAAGCTCGGATCGTGCCGGTCGGGGTAGGAATAGCGGTCGAGATAGGATTTCACCGGGCCGATCTGGGCTTCGTAGGTGTCGACCGGGATCCGGCGGTCGAATCTTGGGTCGAGCCTCCAGACCAGCGTGCCCTTGGCGATGTGGTTCCTGGCGAAGACGCCGATGCCCTGTATGGCGGATTTGTCGAGATAGGTGTCGACGAGCAGCATGAGGATCCTTGCAGGTGAATGGTCGCGAAAAAGGGCGGCATTGGGTAACGCGCGCCCTTGCCGATTGCGAGCGGAAAATCAGGTCTTGCCGGTCACTTTCAGGGCATAGGCGTAAATGTAGGCGATCTCCTCCAGCCGCGAGAAGCGGCCCGACGCGCCGGCATGGCCGGAATCCATGTTGATCTTGAACAGGACCGGGTTGCCGCCCGCCTTGCGTTCGCGCAGCCGCGCCACCCATTTGGCCGGCTCCCAATAGGTGACGCGCGGATCCGTGAGACCCGCCAGCGCCAGGATCGGCGGATAGTCGAGCGCCGCGACATTGTCGTAGGGCGAATAGGCGGCGATCGTCTTGTAGTCGTCGGCGGACGCGATCGGGTTGCCCCATTCCGGCCATTCCGGCGGCGTCAGCGGCAGGCTGGCGTCGAGCATGGTGGTGAGCACGTCCACGAAGGGCACCTCGGCGACGATGCCGCCGAAATCTTCCGGCGCCATGTTGGCGATCGCCCCCATCAGCATGCCGCCGGCCGATCCGCCCTGCGCCACGATGCGATCATGCCGCGTGTAGCGCTCGGCGACGAGATGGCGGGCGCAGGCGATGAAATCGGTGAAGGTGTTCATCTTCTTCGCCCGCTTGCCGTCCTCGTACCAGCCATAGCCCTTGTCCTTGCCGCCGCGCACATGCGCGATGGCGTAGACGAAGCCGCGGTCGACCAGCGACAGGCAGTTGGTGTTGAAGGCGGAAGGAACGGTGATGCCGTAGGAGCCGTAGCCGTAGAGCAGGCAGGGCGCCGAACCGTCCAGCGGCGTGTCGCGATGGTAGAGCAGAGAGATCGGCACCAGCTCGCCATCGGCCGCGGGCGCCATCAGCCGGCGCGTGACATAGTGTTCCGGGTCGTGGCCGGAGGGCACTTCCTGCGTCTTCAGGAGCGCGCGCTCGCGGCTGCGCATGTTGTAGTCGAACACCTGCGCCGGCGTCGTCATCGACGAATAGGTGAAGCGCATCGTCTCGGTGTCGTATTCGTAGGAGCCGGAGAGGCCGAGCGAGAAGGCCTCCTCGTCGAAGGAGATGAAATGCTCCTCGCCGCTGGCGCGTTCGCGTACGACGATACGCGGCAGGCCGTCCTTGCGTTCCAGCCTGACCATGTGATGCCTGAATCCGAGCACCGAGAGGATCAGCCGGCCGGGCTCATGTGGCACCAGTTCCTGCCAGTTGGCGCGCACCGGGTTGTCGACCGGCGCGGTCATGATCTTGAAATCCTTGGCGCCATCGGCGTTGGTCAGGATGAAGAAGATGTCGCCGCCTTCCTCCAGATCGTATTGCAGCCCGGTCTCCCGCACCGCCACCAGCCTGGGCGCCACGGATGGATCATTGGCCGGCAGCAGCCGGTATTCGGATGTCTCGTGATCGTTGATGCCGATCATGATCCAGTCATTGGCGCGCGTGCCGCTGACATCCATGAAGAAGCCGGGATCGGTCTCCTCATAGATAAGCCGGTCGTTCTCGGGCTTGTCGCCGAGCGCGTGGAAGAACACCTTCGACGGGCGATGGTTGTCGTCGAGACGGGTGTAGAAGAAGCCGTCATCGCCGGCGTTCCACACTCCGCCGCCGCCCGTGTCGGGGATCAGGTCGGCAAGGTCGGTGGCGCCGGCGAGATCGCGCACCCGCAGCGTGAAGAATTCCGAGCCCTTGTCGTCGAACGCCCAGATGAGCTTCTTGTGGTCCGCCGAATGATCGACGCCGCCGAGCCGGAAATAGGCCTTGCCCTCGGCCTCCGCGTCGCCGTCGAGCAGGATCTCCTCGGCGCCGCCGTCGCGCGGCATGCGGAAATAGCGCGGCTGCTCCCCGCCTAGCTTGAATGACGAGCCATAGGCATAGGGGCCGTCCTTCATGGGCACCGTCGAGTCATCCTCCTTGATGCGGCCCTTCATCTCGGCAAACAGCTTGCCGCGCAGGTCCGCGGTGCCAGCCATGAGCGTGGTCTGATAGGCATTCTCGGCTTTCAGGTGAGCGCGGATCCGGCCGTCGAGCAGGGAAGGATCCCGAAACACGGCTTGCCAGTTGTCGGCCCGCATCCAGGCATAGTCGTCGCCGCGGGTGATGCCGTGATGCGTATCGGAAACCGGATGTTTCTCAGGCGCCGGCGGGCTGGCGGCCGGGAAGGTGGAAGTCAAGGCGGAAGTCCTGGTCATTACGTCTCGCTGCGGAATTTGCTGGAATGACGAATGAACACGCCG
>JAFKFE010000652.1 GCA_017308345.1 Alphaproteobacteria bacterium
TTCGTCACCGGGATGTAGCCGGTGTTGGTCGACCAGAACAAAGCCGTCTTGGGATCGTGGATGAAGTTGAGGAAAGCGGCCGCGCCCTTGTATTCGGCGTCCGACTTGCCCGACAGAACCCACAGCGAGGCGCCGCCGACCAGCGAATTCTTGCGCTCGGTGCCGGCATAGACCGGCAGCTCGGCGACATCCCAGTTCATGCCTTCCTTCTGGGTCTTGCCGACGGTGCCATGGTCGCCGACCGAGGTCATGATGACCTGGCAGGTGCCCGTCGCGAAGGCCTGCACCATATCTTGGCCGAGATCCTTCGACTTGATCTTGATGAGGCCGTCGTCATACCACTTCTTGAGGTCGCCGACGTACTGGACGAACTTGGTCTTGTTCATTTCCAGGCGCGCGTCGAGACCGTCATAGCCGTTGTTCTTGGTGGCGATCGGCTGGTTGTGGATGGCCGAGAACTGCTCCATGATCTGCCAGCTCTCATTGCCGGAGATGTTGATCGCCATCGGGCAATCATAGCCGGCGTCCTTCAGCGCCTTGAGGTCCGCGCCGACATCTTCCCAGGTCTTGGGCGCCTCGGTCTTGCCGATCTTGGCGAAGGCGTCCTTGTTCCAGTACATCAGCGCCGTCGACGAGTTGAACGGGAAGGACAGCATCTCGCCCTTCGACGTCGCGTAGTAGCGGGCGATGCCGGGGAAATAGTCGCTGTAGTCGATCTTGTAGCCATTCTCTTCCATCAGCTTGTCGGCGGGCTTGTAGGCGCCCGACAGCATCATCGTGGCGGTGCCGACGTCATAGACCTGCACGACGGTGGGCTGCTTGCCGGCGCGGAAGGCGGCGATCGTGTTCTGCAGCGTGGCGTCGTAGTTGCCCTGGCTGGTGCAGACGACCTCATAGTCCTTCTGCGAATCGTTGAAGTTCTTGCACATCGTATCGACGACGCGAGCGAGATCGCCCGAAAGACCGAACCAGAAATCGAATTTAACGGGCTCGGCGAAAGCAGGAACCGCGAGCGCGGAACTGAACGCGCCGGCGGCAAGGGCGGCAAGGCCCCGCTTGATGATCGTCATGGTTTTTTCCCTCTTGAGTGGCAGTGTGACAAGGGTTTTGCGCAAGTCCTTGCCCGCTCTCATAGAGAAGGTATGTGACAGTTCTGTTGTGGGCCCGAAGGCCTGTGGACAGCCAGTGTCTCCTCCCCGGCAGCGGTCGCGCCGGCATGAAAACGTCATATCGGCGTTCTAGGAAGCTAGGGCGCCTCGAAGCGGCGAAAAGACCTTTCAACCGGCTAACTGGATGAGAAGAGACATGCTGGTCCCGCAGCTCACGCATGTGCCTGTAACCGCCCGCAGGGCGATGCGGGACGGCCCGCGCGACAGCGCCACTCATCTGCGCCACGCGGTCGCCGTTCCCGCCCTCGGCGAGATCGAGATCGGCGGCCAGCCATCGCGCGAAAGCGCCGGCGGGAGCTTGACCGTCATGGCCTGGAACGTAGAGCGGCTCCGCCATCTCGATGCCATCGCCGGAACGATCGCCGGCCAGGCTGCCGACGTCGTGCTCTTGTCCGAGGTCGACAAGGGCATGGCGCGCTCCGGTAACGGCCATCTGTTGAGCCGGCTCGCCGACCGGCTCGGCCACTCCTTCGCCTATGGCGTCGAATTCCTGGAACTCGGGACAGGCAACGAAACGGAGCAGGCGGCAAATGGCGGCGCCGAGAACATGGAGGGCTTCCACGGCAATGCCATTACCAGCGCCGTTCCGTTGCTGCGCCCTTTTCTCATTCGCCTCGACGCGGCCGGCGCATGGTTCCTGCCGGAGCACGGCCAGCCGCGCATTGGCGGCCGCATGGCGCTCGGCGGCCAGGTGATGGTCGGCGGCCGCAGGGTCACCGTCGTTTCGGTGCATCTCGAGAACCGCACGACGCCCGCCGGCCGGGCCGACCAGACCCGCCATCTGCTCGAATCCATCGACAGATACGATCCGGAAGCGCCGGTCCTGATCGGCGGCGACTTCAACACGCTGACCGCCACCTATCCGGAACGCAATGACGACCCTGCCGCCTGGCGCGCTCGCGTTGCCGCCGAGCCGGACCGACTGATGCGCCCCGACAGCCATGAGCCGCTCTTCGCGATCATGGCGGGGCGAGGCTTTGACTGGCGCGACGCCAACGCCTCGGACAAGCCGACGCAGCGCCGCGCGGCCGGCGACCTGACGCCCGCCGGCCATATCGACTGGTTCTTCACCCGGGGACTGATCGCAAGCGCGCCGGCCACCTTGCCGGCCGTGAAGCCGGATGGCGCCCCGAGTTCCGATCACGAGGCGCTGGTGGTCACCATCCGCGTGAAGTGAGCGCCGCGGCGAAGTTCCGCCTGCGTTCGGTCACGGCTCCAGAGCCGCTTCAACCAGCCGCTTGGCGTCGGGGCTCGACCATTCGGCCGGCCCGTTCATATGCGCGATCAAGCAGCCTTCGCCGTCGATCAGCATGGTGACGGGCAGCCCGAGCGCCAGGCCGCGCGTCTTGGCTTCGTTGAACAGCGCGATCGTCGGGTCCCTGTAGAAGGCCAGCGTTTGGACGCCGATCTCGTTGAGGAACTTCTTCGGCTTCGCGTCGTCGCCGGCGTCGACATTGACCGCCACGACCTCGAAGGCGTCGCTGCCCTTCTCCTTCTGCAGCGCATCGAGCGACGGCATCTCGGCGCGGCACGGCGCGCACCATGTCGCCCACAGGTTGAGCAGCACCGTCTTGCCGGCATGGTCGGCGATGGTCATCGGCTTGCCGTCGGGGCCGTTGAAGGCAAGAGCTTTCAGCGATTGGGGCGGATCGGCCGGCTGCAGCGCGGCGATCTGGCCGACGGCTTTCGCGGCGACCTGCTTGGCGCGCGCGGCCTTGGCGGCACAGATGGCATCGTCCTTGCCCGCGGCGGCGGCGACCTTTTCCGAGGCGTTGTTGCCAGAACCGCTCTCGCTGACATATACCGCGACCGCGCCGGCAAGCACGCCCGCCGCCAGGGCGGCAAGGATGAGGCGCGTAGCCGGAAAAAAGAACCTATTGCCGTCTGCCATTTCAAAACTGCTCCGGAGCACGGGTTATAGCGATGAGCGACAAGAAGGCCAGCAACCAGATGTGGGGCGGACGTTTTGCCTCGGGTCCGGCCGCGATCATGGAAGCGATCAACGCGTCGATCGGCTTCGACCGCAAACTCTATGCGCAGGATATAAGCGGATCGATCGCCCATAGTGAGATGTTGGCTGAAACGGGCATTATTTCGGCGGCCGATCAAGAAAAAATCGCTCACGGGCTGAACACGATTCTGAAAGAGATCGAAGCCGGCAAGTTCGAATTCTCGACCAGGCTGGAAGACATCCACATGAATGTGGAGGCCCGCCTCGCCGACCTGATCGGCCCCGCGGCGGGACGCCTGCACACCGCCCGCTCGCGCAACGACCAGGTGGCGGTCGACCTGAGACTCTGGGTCAAGCAGGAGTGCCAGCGCGTCGCCGAGGCATTGAAGGACCTGATCGCCGCGTTCCTCGAACGCGCCGAGGAGCATGCGGCCACCGTCATGCCCGGCTTCACCCACATGCAGGCCGCGCAGCCGGTGACCTTCGGCCACCATTGCATGGCCTATGTCGAGATGTTCGCGCGCGACCTGTCG
>JAFKFE010000653.1 GCA_017308345.1 Alphaproteobacteria bacterium
TAAAGGGTCGTTATCCCGTGGTGATTTGGCCGGTCGGCTTGCAGCCACGTTAAACAAGTCGCTAAAGGACCGTCGAGCCGCAAGGCTATATGGACCGGTTGCGACTTTCGCGGCCGGTTTTTTTGTGTCTGGAAATAGGGCTATGAGCACCAAGAAGCGTAACTGGAAACCTCAGACGGCACTCGTGCATGGCGGAACGTTGCGTTCCCAATTCGGCGAGACGGCCGAGGCGATGTACCTCACGCAGGGCTATGTCTACGAGACGGCAGAGGCGGCGGAGGCCCGCTTCAAGGGCGAGGAACCCGGCTTCATCTATTCGCGCTACGCCAATCCGACCGTCGACATGTTCGAGAAGCGCATGTGCGCGCTGGAAGGCGCCGAGGATGCCCGCGCCACGGCCTCCGGCATGGCCGCCGTTTCCGCCGCATTGCTCTGCAGCGTCAAGGCCGGCGACCATATCGTTGCCGCGCGCGCCCTGTTCGGCTCCTGCCGCTGGGTGGTCGAGACGCTGGCGCCGCGCTACGGCATCCAGGCGACGCTGGTGGACGGCCGGGACATTGCCAACTGGGAAAAGGCGGTCAGACCGAACACCAAGCTGTTCTTCCTGGAAAGCCCGACCAACCCGACGCTGGAGGTGGTCGACATCGCCGCGGTCGCCAAGCTCGCCAATTCGATCGGGGCGCGCGTGGTCGTCGACAACGTCTTCGCCACGCCGTTGCAGCAGAAGCCCTTGCAGCTCGGCGCGCATGTGGAGGTCTATTCGGCGACCAAGCATATAGACGGCCAGGGCCGCTGCCTCGGCGGCGTCATCCTGTCCGACAAGAAATGGATCGACGAGAACCTGCACGACTATTTCCGCCACACCGGGCCGAGCCTGTCGCCCTTCAATGCGTGGACGCTGTTGAAGGGACTGGAGACGCTGCCGCTGCGCGTGCGCCAGCAGACGGAGAGCGCCGGCAGGATCGCCGATTTCCTGGCCGGCAGGCCGGAGATCGCGCGCGTCATCTATCCGGGCCGCGCCGACCACCCGCAGGCCGATATCGTCAAGAAGCAGATGTCGGGCGGTTCGACACTGATCTGCCTCGAGGTCAAGGGCGGCAAGCAGGCGGCCTTCGCCTTCCAGAACGCGCTCGATATCGTGCTGATCTCGAACAATCTCGGCGACGCAAAGAGCCTGATCACCCATCCGGCGACGACGACGCACAAGAACCTGAGCGACGACGCGCGCGCCGAACTCGGCATAGGACCGGGTACACTCCGGCTTTCGGTGGGCCTGGAGGATACCGACGATCTGCTGGAGGACATCGAGCAGGCGCTGAAGGCGGCCAAATAAGCCTGTAAATACCGCCGAAGATAGACCCGAGACCTTTCAGGCGATCTCCTCGAGCTCTGTCAGCTCGCTGGTCCGGATGGTCATGGCATTGCCGCGCCACTCGACCGCGCCTCCCAGCCATCCGCGCACCCAGATGGCGGGAAGCATGGTGTCGCGCACGATCATCGCGGTCACGCTGCGCGACGACAGATACCAGCCTTTTGCCCAGGCGAGCAGGCATTCCGGCAGATAGGCGACAACCAGCACGCAGAGCGCCGTCGCGGGCAGGCTGACGCCGGCGCTCGCCGCCGCGACCAGGCCAAGCAGCAGCGGCAACGCCGCGCCGGTCAGGATCTCGGGCGCGAAGAACAGCGGGAAGGTGACGCGGCGCAGCCGCGCCCAGCGCGCCTGGCGCGACCAGATCTCGCCAAGCCGGCGCTGGCCGAGCGGCTGCTAGAAGGGCGAGGCGACGAGATTGACCTTGAGACCGAGCCCGTTGACCAGCTTGGTCGCCGCCGCGTCCTCGGCGATCTCGGCGGCCAAGGCATGGATGCCGCCATTGGCATCCAGCATCGGCTTGTTCCACAACATGCTCTTGCCTTGGGCAAAGCCGAGGCCGAGCGCCTCGCCGGCATACTGCCAGCGCGCCTGCAGCGTGTTGAGGAAGGCGCATTCGACCTCGGCCCAGAAACCGTCAGGCCGCGAGCCGATCGGCGTCGAGCAGACGAGGCCGGTATCCGGGCGCCATGCCGCCATCATCTGCTGGATATAGTCTTCCGGCATCAGCACGTTGGAATCGGCCAGGATCACCCAATCGTGCCGCGCCGCCTGCCATCCCTTGACGCAGTTGTTGAGCTTCGGGTTGGCGCTGATGCGATCGTCGCCGATCATAAGCCGCGCCGGAACCTCCGGGTTGAGCGCTATCGCCGCGTCGATGAGCCTGACCACCGGGTCTTCGGCATGCGCGACGCAGAAGATCAGCTCATAACGCGGCCAGTCGAGAGAAAAGGCGCGCCGCAAGGTCTCCTCGGTGAACGGCTCGACGCCGCGCGACGGCACGATGATCGAGACCGGTGGCCGCGCGCCGGCGGGCGGCGCAATGACACGCCGCCTTCTCAGCCGCGACGACGCGAGCAGGACGCTGGCGAGATTGGACAGAAGAAGGGCTGACGAACCCAAGCCGGCTGCGATAGTCAGTTCCATCGAGATCTGGTCACTCCCGACAGAGAGTTTCACCTTTTCCCGGAAACGGCGAACCACTCCATCTCTTTGTTTTCACGCAATCGCGGACCGAAAACCGCTCACACTTTTCCTGGAATCGCCCTGGGCCGAACGCGGCCGTTTCATCAATCGACGGAGCGCCCGAGTCGCCCGGCATGGTTTGCGCACACCAACATTGTCATGTGTCACTTAAATGACATTGTTTTTCGGCACCTGCGGCAAAGGCCGGCGGGACGACCGGCGCCTCGCGTGATAACAGCGAAGTGCCGCGGATATTCCACGCGGCGGCAACCGGAGTAGCCCATGTATCGCGCAGTGACGCGCAACATCGAAGTGCTGGTCAGGCCGTTCTATCTGGAGGATAGGTCGGACCCATCCGAGAACCGCTATGTCTGGGGCTATCAGGTGACGATCGACAACCGCTCCGACGAATTCGTGCAGCTTTTGTCGCGCTACTGGCACATCACCGACGGCCGGGGGCGGGTCGAGGAGGTGCGCGGCGCCGGCGTCGTCGGCGACCAGCCGGAGCTCAACCCCGGCGACAGCTATCAATACACCTCAGGCTGCCCGCTCTCGACACCGTCGGGCATCATGGTCGGCCATTACACGATGCGCAACGGCCGCGGCGAGACGTTCGATATCGCCATTCCAGCCTTCTCGCTCGACATGCCGGGGACGAGACGGACGGTGAATTAGGCGACAGCGTCCTTCTCCCCGTGGAACGGGGAGAAGGAACGGGCGTTATTCCGCCACGAACTCGGCCGGGTCGAAGTCGTATTGCGTCGAGCAGAACTCGCAGGCGACATGGATGCCGCCCTCCTCGGTCGAGTCCTTGATCTCCTCGGCCGAAAAGCCTTCCAGGATGCCACGGATCTTCTCGCGCGAGCAGGAGCACCGGTCGTCGACCGGCACGCCGCGGAAGACGCGCACGCCGTGCTCATGGAACAGCCGGTAGAGCAGCCGCTCGGCGCCCACCGTCGGATCGATCAGCTCCGTCTGCTCGATCGTGCCGAGCAGCGCTAGCAATTCCTGCCAGGAATTGTCGGCCGGCTGGTCCGTCACCTCGCGGTCGTCGCCGTCGCCGCCCGAAATATCGGGAATGCGCAT
>JAFKFE010000654.1 GCA_017308345.1 Alphaproteobacteria bacterium
TATTGGAATAGTCTCCGCGGCGACCGTGTGGCGCCGAAGCGCTTCGAAATCGAGCCATCGTGCATTTCGGGAAATCTGCCCGACACATTCATCCTGGAAAGGGACACGCGGGCACAGCCCGTGTTCCGCCTGGCGGGAACACGGCTGTGCGCCGTCTACGGGCGTGAACTGAAAGGTTTTTCCTTCCCGTCACTGTGGCGCGAGAAGGATCAGCGACTGGTCTCCCGGCTGATCCACGGGGTTTTCGAGCAGAAATCCGTCGTATTGATCACTTTCGAGGGTTTCAGCCGCAACGGCCGCTCCAACAAATTCGAACTCCTGGCGCTGCCGTTGGACGGGGGTCACGAGAACCCGCGCTGCCTCGGCATCATCGGTGCCGCCGCAAAGCCATTCTGGCTGGGCGCGGACCCGCTCGCCGACGCGCTCATCGACACGATCCGTGTGATAGATCCCGAGAAGGAGCCGATGTTCCTGAAGAACCGGCCGGCGATCGAGGTTCCCTCACTCGTTCCGGCCGAATTCGATCCCCCGGAAACCATTTCGGCCCTCGGCCGCGTGCGCCGCATCCGCCACCTCGTCGTCCTCGACGGCGGGCGTCACGAGTGAGCCTGGCCGCGGGGGATTTCCCCCCCTCGCTCGCGGTTAATTTTCTTGTGCCGTGCGGCCTCCAGTCCCCGCTTTCGCGGTCGATTTTTCCCGTTTGTTAACCTGCTTCGCTGTAGTTTTGCACGGAATTCCACGCATCGTCACGCGGAACGCCAACGGGGTGTAGGCAGTCATGAGGTCAGCGGCGGTAGAATATGTGCCGTCACGAGCTGAGCGGCGCAACTTTCAGCGTGTCCGGGTCAAGATTTACGGCCGTTTCATGCTTGAAGACCGCACCGAGCATCCGTGCCAAGTGATCGATATGTCACCCGGTAACGTTGCTCTGCGCACCGACCGTATCGGCATGCCGGGCGAGAAGGTCATCGCCTATATCGACCATATCGGCCGCGTCGAAGGCATCGTGACGCGCACTTCGCAGGACGGTTTCGCCATGACCGTCATCGCTTCTGACCGCAAGAAGGACAAGCTTGCCGCGCAGCTCACCTGGCTCGCCAACAAGCATGAGCTCGACCTGCCCGAGGATCGTCGCCACGAGCGCGTGGCGCCTCGCAATCCGATGAGCGTCCTGCAGCTCACCGACGGGCGCCAGTATCAGTGCCGCATCATCGATCTTTCGCTTTCGGGCGCGGCGATCGAGATCGACGTCAAGCCGGCGATCGGCATCCAGGTCATGCTCGGGACCATGCGCGGCCAGGTGGTGCGTCATTTCGAGGACGGCGTCGCCATCGAGTTCGCCGTCATTCAGCGGCCGGAAACGCTCGACCAGGAATTCAACACGCCGCGGTCCTGACGCGACCGCATCGCAAGCGCGAAGAAAACCGGCCTCGACGGCCGGTTTTTTGTTGCGCGGCCCTTTGGCGAGACCGGGCGCTGAACCTGCCCGGTTCCCTCGCTTCGACCCAACGAAATCCGAAGAATTTCGGACCACGATAGTTCAAATTTTATGTTTATTCTATTGGCGTTTTACTCAATGTCTACTTCGCGTTTTTGCGTCAAATAAATCCCATCGTGGCACAGTCTTCTCAAACGGGGAGACTACCACAATGAAAATGACGAGGGGCAAGCTGTTGCTCTTGGCAATGGCGATGCAGCTTTCCGCGTGGGGGACGGCAAGCGCGGCACCGGCTTTCATGCATACGGGTGGGCGCACCACCCAGCCGGTCGGCCACTATGATTTCTGCCAGCGCATTCCAGCCGAATGCAACGAGCGGACGCCGAAGGGGCCGCCGGTCGAGCTGACGCGCAAGCTTTGGGCGACGATCATCAACGTCAACAATTCGGTCAACACCCGGGTCAAGCCGCGCACCGACATGGAAATCTACGGTGTCGAGGAATACTGGGCCTATCCCGACAACGGCGTCGGCGATTGCGAGGACTATGCGCTGGAGAAGCGCCGCGAACTGATGGCTGTGGGCGTGCCGGCCGGTGATCTGTTGATGACGGTGGTGCGTCAGCCGAATGGCGACGGCCATGCCGTGCTCACCGTGCGCACCAGCCTCGGCGAATTCATCCTCGACAATCTCGAGGCGAAAGTGCTCGCCTGGAACGACACGGTCTACACTTACCTCAAGCGCCAATCGACCGAGAATTCGGGCGTTTGGGTGACGATCAACGATGGCCGCGAGGACGCGGTCGCCAGCGTCCGCTAAGGCGCCAAAGCGATCGGGTACGCCGCCCATGATGCGGCGGCGCGCCCAAGGGGAAAGCCCGGTCGAGTCCCCACCCTCCCCGTCCCCAACGACCGGGTTTTAGGAGCCGGCCCCTGTCCCCGGGGCCGGCTCCGCTGTTTCAGGCCGTGCCTGTTGTCGGGGGCAAACGCTCGGGACCCTGCCGAGCGCCGCTGGCCGGGACCGCCTTTTCGAGCGAGGCGGAAGGGAGCAATATAGCTCGTTCATTGCGGATGAAGGCGATGCTGGAAGTCCCTGAGGATCTCGGCGCCCGCCATCGGCTTTTCAAGGCCATAGACGAAGCGTTCAAGGCTGGAGATTTCGCGGCCGCGGGTGTTGCGCTCGGCGGCTCGGCGCGCTGGTTCGACGAGAGGATGCCGTTCGAGCTCGGCCTTGGCCATCCGCTGGAACATGCCATCTACTGGAGCCCGGCCGCGTTCATCACCGCGCTTCTCGATGCCGGCTCGAACCCGAATTATGCGGATCCTGCCGGATTTCCCTCGATCATTGCCGCGTTGTCGACGGAACGGCCGGACAGGCTGGCCGTCATCCATATCCTGCTCGCGCATGGCGCCGACCCGGATATGCGCGGCGTGAACGACTGGACGCCCCTGCACTATGCGGTATCTCGGCGCGACGCCGAGGCGATCCGGCTGCTGCTCCTTTCGGGCGCGGATCCTTCGCTGCGGACCCGCATCGACGACTATGAGACGGCGCTGGAAGGCGCGGAGCAGGCCGGCTTCGAAGATGGCGCCGTGCTGCTGCGTGAAGCGATGAACAGGCGTCGCGCATGATGGCGCGCCAGGCGGGCCGCCGCCGTCACACTGTCTTGAGCTTGGCCTTGAAGCGCTTGGCGTTGGCCACGTAATGCGCCGCCGAGACGCGCAGCCGCTCGATGGCGGCGTCGTCCAGCGTCCTTATCACCTTGGCGGGCGAGCCGACGATCAGCGAATTGTCGGGGAAAACCTTGTTTTCGGTCACCAGGGCGCCGGCGCCGACCAGCGAATTGTTGCCGATCCTGGCGCCGTTCAGCACGATGGCGCCCATACCGATAAGGCTGTTGTCGCCGATCGTGCAGCCATGCAGCAGTGCCCTGTGGCCGATCGTGCAGCCCTCGCCGATGGTCAGCGGAAAGCCCGGATCGGTGTGCATGATCGTATGTTCCTGCACATTGGTGTCGGCGCCGATCGCAATGAGTTCGCCATCGCCGCGGATGGCGACGCCGAACCAGAAGCCGACATTGCGGCCGATCCGGATATTGCCGATCAGCGTGGCGTCCGGGGCAATCCAGTTCGTCTCGGCATCCTCGAACTCAGGCGCTTTCCCATCGATCGCATAGACCGGCATTGCTCGTCT
>JAFKFE010000655.1 GCA_017308345.1 Alphaproteobacteria bacterium
CTTGAAGCAGACCTCTTCGAACAGTTGCGCGAGACGGTGCGGCGCTTCGTGAGGGAACGCCTTGTCCCCAACGAAGCCGACGTCGCCCGCATGGACAGGATGCCGGCCGAGATCAAGCGCGAGATGCGCGAGCTCGGGCTGTTCGGGCTATCGATACCGCAGGAATATGGCGGCCTCGGCCTCGACATGGAGGAAGAGGTTCGCATCACCTTCGAGCTTGGACATACATCTCCGGCGTTCAGGTCTGTGTTCGGCACCAACAACGGCATCGGTTCCCAGGGCCTGGTGATGGATGGCACGGATGCCCAGAAGTCATCCTACCTGCCAAGGTTGGCGACCGGCGAATTGATCAGCTCCTTCGCCCTCACCGAACCGGAAGCCGGCTCCGACGCCGGTTCGTTGCGCACGACCGCCCGCCGCGACGGCGACGAATATGTGCTCAACGGCACCAAGCGCTTCATCACCAACGCGCCCTATGCGGATCTCTTCACGGTCTTTGCCCGGACCGAGACCGGCCTGACGCCCGGCGGCGCGGTCACGGCATTCCTCGTCGAGCGGGGCGCGCCTGGCCTGTCGTTCGGCAAGATCGACAAGAAGATGGGACAGGCCGGCTCGCACACCTGCGACGTGATTTTCGAAGACTGCCGCGTGCCGGCCTCGGCCGTCCTGGGCGGCAAGGAAGGCCAGGGCTTCCGGACCGCGATGAAGGTTCTGGACAGAGGGCGGCTGCATATTTCGGCCTTCTGCGTCGGCATGGCCGAACGGCTCATCGAGGACAGCCTCACCTATGCCATGCAGCGCAAGCAGTTCGGACAGCCGATCGCCGAATTCCAGCTGATACAGGCGATGCTGGCGGACAGCCGGACCGAAGCCTACGCCGCCCGGTGCATGGTGCTCGAAACGGCGCGGTCCAAGGATCGCGGCGAAAATGTTTCCACCGAGGCCGCCTGCTGCAAGATGTTCGCCAGCGAAATGGTCGGCCGTGTCGCGGACAGGGCGGTCCAGATCCACGGCGGCGCCGGATACATGGAAGAGTACGGCATCGAGCGCGCCTATCGCGATGTCCGCCTGTTCCGCATCTACGAGGGCACGACCCAGATCCAGCAGATCCTGATCGCGAGGAACATGATGAAGGAAGCCGCCGCGGCGGCCTAGAGCATGATCCCGAAAAGTGGGAACCGGTTTTCGGAAAAGATCATGCCCCAAAAAAGAGTTACATCAGGGTGACGATTCAACGAAACGTGCCCCTGATCTAGCCGACGCGGCGAAAGCCGTCGCGCTGGCTTCTATGAATGACGTCCTGTGCACCTAATCCGATAGTTGATAACCGAATTTTTTTCATTATCATCACCCGCAATTTCCACAATCAACATACGAGCCCGCCGTGAACGCGCATTCCGAAATCAACGCGACCGACCTTGCCTACCATCTGCATTCCCAGACCAATCCGCAGGCCCTGTCGCGCGAGGGCGCCTACATCATCGTCAAGGGCGACGGCACGCATGTCATCGATGAAAACGGCAAACGCTATATCGACGCCATGGCCGGACTCTGGTGCGCGTCGCTGGGTTTCAACAACCAGCGCCTGGGGCGCGCGGCCGCGAAACAATATGAAGAGCTCGGCTACTACCACAGCTTCTACGGACGCACGAACCCGAAGGCGGCGACGCTGAGCAAGAAGCTGGTCGAACTGACCGGCATGCCAAACGGCAAGGCGTTCTTCGTGACCTCGGGTTCCGAGGCCAACGAGACCATGGTGAAGCTAGCCTGGCTCTACCATGCCTCGCGCGGCAAGCCGACCAAGCGCAAGGTCATCGCGCGCGATCGCGCCTTCCATGGATCGACCATCGTGGCGGGGTCGATGTGCGGGCTGGAGATGATGCACCGGGAGTTCGGACTTCCGCTGCCCGGCTTCATCCATACGCTGTGCCCCAACACCTACCGGGTCAAGCTGCCGGGCGAGAGCGAGGCGGAATTCGTCGCCCGCCTGGCGGCGGAGCTCGAGCGCATGATCCTGCGGGAAGGCCCTGACACGATCGCCGCCTTCATCGCCGAGCCTGTCATTGCCGGCGGCGGCATAATCCCGCCGCCCAAGGGCTATTTCGAAGCCGTCCAGAAGATCCTGGCGAAGTATGACATACTGTGCCTCGACGACGAGGTGGTCTGCGGTTTCGGCCGCACCGGCAACTGGTTCGGGCGCGAGACCGTCGGCATGGCGCCCGACATGATGTCGCTCGCCAAGGGCATTACCTCGTCCTATTTCCCGCTCGCGGCCGTGATCGTGTCGCCGAAGATCCTCGAAGCGGTCGAGCGCTACAATGAAGGCGGCACTTCGTTCGGCCATGGCTTCACCAACGCGGCCCACCCGGTCGGCGCGGCCGTCGCGGCGGAGACGATCGCGATCTACGAAGAGCTCGATATCGTCGCCCATGTCCGCAAGATGGGCGCGCTCCTCCATCAGACGCTCACCGACGTGACGAAGGACTCGCCCATCGTCGGGAATCTTCGCGGCGTCGGACTGATGTATGGGGTCGAGCTCGTCGAGGACCCGGTAACCGGCTCGCCTTTCGCGCCGGCGCGTCAGGTCGGCGCCCGCCTTGCCGCCAGCGCCTATGAGCACGGCCTGGTGGTTCGCGCGATGCGCGACACGGTCGGCTTCTGCCCGCCTTTGATCATCGACGAGCGTGACGTGGAGGAGATCGGCTCCAAGATGGAGAAGGCTCTCCGGGAGACCGAGAAGGCCATCCAGGCAAAGTCGATCTGAGAAAACGGGAGCGAGGCGCGCCGACAGCTCCCGCGCTCCGGCCGCCGCAGTGGCGGCCGGCAAACAACGCAAAACCCAGGCGCATCCGATGCCAGCCCGGCAATCTCCCTTCACCAACGTCTATGTCTGCGCCTTCGCGGCCTATGCGTGCTTCTCGACGTCCGACGCTTTCACCAAGGCCCTGCATGGGCCGTTGAGCGTTTTCGAGATCGGCTTCTTCGAGAACGCCTTCGCCTCGATAGTCCTTATGGCCACGCGCCACGAGAACGAGCGTTGGGTCGAGTTCTGGAAAATGAGCCGCCCATGGCCCATTCATTTCCGCGCCATGTGCGGCGTGGTGTCGAGCCTTTGCGCAATCTACGCCTTCACGACAATCCCGCTTGTCGACGCGTATTCGCTCATCTTCCTTGCCCCATTCTTCGTGACCGTGATGTCCGTCCTGATCCTGAAGGAACAGGTCGGGCTGTGGCGATGGTTCGCCGTGCTGCTCGGATTCGTGGGCGTCCTGCTGGCGGTCAAGCCCGGCTTCCAGGCCTTTCAGCTCGGGCATTTCGGCGCGATGGTGGCAGGGCTCTCGACCGGCACGTCGATCATAATCATGCGAGGCCTAGGCTCCGCCGCCAAGAAGACGAGCATCCTGGGGATGCTGTTCCTCTACCTCGTCTCGGTCAATGGCATCGGCATGGTGCTTCATGGCTTCACGGTGCCTGCCTTGCACGATCTGGTGCTGATGGCGCTGTCGGGTCTGTGCGTGGGTCTCGGCCAGTGGGCGTTCGTGAGCGCCGCGCGCTACGGCAACGCGACCCAGATCGCGCCGGTCGCTTACTCGCAGCTTGGCTGGGCCATGCTCTTCGGCATCATCGT
>JAFKFE010000656.1 GCA_017308345.1 Alphaproteobacteria bacterium
GATGCGGGCAAGCACTACACCATGATCGGCCGTCAGGCGGAGCGATGGACCCGGAAACGAAAGATACTGGGCGTTGAAAACCTACGGTACTCGCCACTGGTGAAGAACATGTCGTTTTCGGTCTACGAAGGCGAAATCACCTGCATCGCAGGTCTTGTCGGCGCCGGCCGTAGCGAAATGGCCAAGGTGGTCGCCGGGGTTTACCGGCGCGACATTTCGCTTGGCGGCAAAGTCTATCTGAACGGTTCTGCCGTCAGCTACCGGCAGCCGATCAACGGCATACGCGATGGCATCGTCTACCTCACCGAAGACCGCAAGATCGACGGCATTTTCGAAACGATGGGGATCGAAGACAACATCTATATGGGCCATCTGGCGATCAATTCATGGCCTTTCTCGTTGGTCTCGCGCAAAGTATCAGGCGCGATCGCCAAGCGGCTGATCGGCCAGCTCAAGATCAAATCGATCGATATGCGGCACCCGGTCAACCGGCTTTCCGGCGGCAACCAACAGAAGGTCGTTCTCGGCAAGGCCCTGGTTCAAAAGCCGAAACTTCTGATCGTGGACGAACCGACACGTGGCGTAGACGTCGGAGCCATCGACGAAATTCATTCGGCCTTGCGCGAGCTGGCCCGTGAAGGCGTCGCCGTGGTGGTCATTTCCTCATACTTGCCGGAAGTGCTGAAGCTTGCGGACCGCGTTCTGGTCGCGCGCCGAGGTCAGATCGTAGCGGAATTCGCCAGCGCCGAGGCGACCGAAGCCCGGATCATGGCCGCCGCCCTCTATTAAATCCTGAGTGAAGGAGAGTTTCACGTGCCGCTGAAAATCGAGATACTCAATCTGGGAGAGTACGAGGCCGAATGGTCTCGCCAGGTGCAGTACAAAACGCCCGGACGGCTGGTAAAGACGAAGGTCGTCTCATACCTCATCCTGGGCAGCGAGGAAGGTCCGATCCTTGTCGACACAGGCTTCAGGCAGCTGCCCGGAGCGGAGCGTCCCGTCAACAGCACCGATCCATATTCCCTCGAAAGTCAGCTTGACCGGTTCGGTCTCAAGGCCGCCGACATCCGATACATCATCCATACGCATCTGCACGCAGGCCATTGCGGGCGGGACGATATTTTCCCGACATCGTCGACGGTCGTCATCAACCGGCGCGAGCTGGAGGTCGGCTGCAGCGGCATCGACTGCGAGGACTATGCTGCGGTCGACATGAAACATCTTATCGACCGGGTTCACACACAAGGCGCGGCCTGGCTTCTGGATCTCGATACCGGAACGGCGGTCGAGATCGTCAAGGGCGTATCCCTGGAACTGTCCGGCGGTCACACCGAAGGATCGGCGAACGTGCTTGTGGAGACGGAGGACGGCGTAGCGGTCATTTGCGGCGATCTGGTCTTTCATGTGCATGAACAACTGGTCGCGCCTATGGGCCAGATCAACCATCGAGAGCCGCGCATATCCGGAAGCATGGCGGTCAGCCAGGTTGCTGAGCGGACAGCCCTGAAGAAGGCGTTGGCGAAAGCGTCATGGCTGTTGCCGATGCACGACGCGCCGGCGCGGGTGGCACCCGGAGGACTGGTGACTGGACGGGTTACGGGAACCAGCATTCCAGGACCGGTGACCGAACTCGAAGCATTCAGGACGACGTAGGTTTAAAGATGCCGCTAGAAATAGAAGTGCTGACGATCGGACAAGTTTACGCCGAGCGGGCCTTTGAAGTGAAGCATATGCAGCCGGGACGCGTCGTCCGCGTGCCGACCAATGTGTTTCTCATCAAGGGGCTGCCAGTAGGTCCAATTTTGGTGGACAGCGGCTTCAGGACGCCTGAGATCATGGAAACCATAGGGATGAGGGCAACTGTTTCCGAACACGAGCATCTGGAGGTCCAACTCGCTGAACGCGGCATCGCGCGAGACGAAATCAGGTATATTATCCATACGCATCTGCACATAGACCACGCCGGCAAGACGGATTTGTTTCCGATGTCGACAACGGCCATCATGGCTCGCGAGGAAATCGCGCATGCGGCCGGTGGTCTGGCCGGATGGGCTTATCCGTCGCAAGATGTCAAACACATGATCGACCGCGTTTATACCAAGGACGCTGCATGGCTTGTTGACGGAAAGACGGGCGATGTCATCGAACTGTTCGATGGTGTGGCGATCGAGTTTGCTGGCGGCCATTCTGCTGGTTCAATCAACGTCCTGGTGGAGACCGATGACGGAATCGCTAACCTGTGTGGCGATGTCATCTACAGCTTGAAAAATCAGTGCAGGCAGCCCTTCGCAGAGCGCAATTGCTACGAGCCGCGGATATCGGGCAACACAGTTTTCGGCGAGCGGGAGGAAAAACGAGCCATGAAGAACGTATATTACAATTGCCGGTGGATCGTGCCCACACACGATACGCCGGTCAGGATGCTGGACGACAAAGCTCGCACGCTTGGCGGGGCTCTTGCGGGAAACATCATTCCCGGTCCACTTGCCGCTTGAAAATCATGCATTGTGAGCGCGAGGGGCTCACTGGCTGGAATTCCACCGTGAGTTTGGGGAGGAAATCGCATGCAAACCGTTTTCGATACAGCGCCCGTCCGCGGCAAGAATCGCTTCCCCGCGTGGCAGGATGCGATTTGCGACATCTATGCGAAAGTCGAGGTGCAACAGCTCTCTGACGAGTTCTACAGCGGCCAGGTAGAGCAGGGCCAGTTGGGAACAGTAAATTACACAATGGCTTCAGGAACGCCGAATATTGTCCGCAGGGAAAGCGAACATCTGTCGGTATGCCAGAACGACAACATTTTCGTCCAACTCGTTCAATCCGGGCAGTGCGACGTCGAGCAGCGGGGGCAGTATTTCAGGGATACGCGTGGCCGCGCCATCGTGTTCACGGTGGCCGAACCCTATACGCTCAACTACCGGGAAAAACATCGTAGCCTTTATATCGAGATCAGACGCGATGACGTCCTGAAAAGAACGAAGCTGGAAAATATCAAATGCCTCGGCAGCCTCGACCTGGGGCAGGGCAGCGCCAGGTTGTTCAACGACTATTGCCTCGCCACCTATCGAAACTACGACACGCTCAGTGCCTCCGAACGTGAGTTGGTAGGCGGGCATCTGGTCGATCTCTTCGTTCTGGCTGCGTCCAAGACTGCTTCAGAAGAGGAAATAGATATGGATGTCAAAGATGCTCGACGAAGTGCCGTTCGACTTTACATCGAAAGTAATTTCAACCGCTCTGCTTTAACGCCTTCGATAATAGCAAAGGAAAATGGCATATCGCTTCGATATTTGCATATGCTCTTTGCAAATTCTGGTGAATCTGTCTCCGATATATGTTGGGATATCCGTCTCAAGAGGTCGAGGGATTTGCTGCAGTCGCAAAAATATGCCGGGCAAAGCATAACCAATATCGCGTTCTCATGTGGCTTCAACAGCTCCTCCCACTTCTGCAACATCTTCAAGCGTAGCTATGGCGAAACTCCCTCCGAATTCAGACTTCGGGCTATACGGGAGGAGCTGTCATCGAAGGCTTACCTTTAAGCCGTGGACGTTCTCTAGATGGGCATCAACTGAATACATTGCGGAGATTGGAATGGACATCGCCGGGGCAGCAGCAGTGGTATCAGCGGCTTGCAAGAGAAGGCGCCAAGGTCGCGATCATGGACCTCGATTCCGCCGCCGGAGAAGCTCTCGCCAGAGAGGTCGGCGGCCTTTTCTTCAAAACCGACGTGCGTCAATCGGAGCAGGTTGCGCAGGCTTTGGCCGACGCAGCCAGCGTTCACGGCGAGGCAAGAATTCTCGTTAATTGCGCCGGTGTTGCGACGGGGGCGAAAGTCGTCGACCGCGACGGCCGGCCGGCGCCACTTGCAGACTTTTCGCGGGTCGTGGAAATCAATCTGATCGGCACGTTCAATCTCCTATCCCAATTCGCCGCCAGGCTGCTGTCATTGGAGCCCGTAGGCGAGGAGCGTGGCGTCATCATCAATACCGCGTCGGTAGCAGCCTTCGATGGCCAGATCGGCCAGGCGGCCTATTCGGCCTCGAAAAGCGGAGTGGTCGGCATGACACTGCCAATCGCCCGGGAGCTTGCAAGATACGCCATCCGGGTCATGTCGATTGCCCCGGGAATATTTCTGACGCCGATGCTGACAAGTCTGTCCGAGTCGGCACAGGAACTTCTCGGTAAGGCGCCCTTTCCTGCCAGGGCAGGAACTCCGGATGAGTTTGCGCGACTGGTGAGGGATATCGTCGCCAACCCGATGCTTAACGGCGAGACGATACGTCTCGACGGGGCAATACGGCTCGCGCCAAAGTAGCTTTCAGTACGGCGCCCTTGGGACCTGCAGCGCCGTTCGGATGGCATCCATGAATCCGGGAGACTTTAGATGACGGCTTGTATCGTAGGGTGGGCACATACCCGCTTTGGCAAACTGGACGGGGAGACAGTCGAAAGCCTGGTTGTCCGTGTTGCGAAGGACGCTCTCGATCACGCAGGCATACGCACCGAAGATGTCGACGAGATCTTGCTCGGGCACTTCAACGCAGGGTTTTCGCAACAGGATTTCACCGCCAGCCTTGTCCTGCAGGCCGATGACCGCCTTCGATTCAAGCCGGCGACGCGGATCGAGAATGCCTGCGCAACGGGCTCGGCCGCGGTGCGCCAAGGCATTCGCGCCATCGACTCTAAAGCGGCGCGAACCGTTCTCGTCGTGGGTGTCGAGCAGATGACCACGGTTCCGGGCCCGCAGGTTCAGGAGAATCTGGTCCGCGCTTCATATATGAGAGAAGAGGCGGACATTCCTGCCGGTTTTGCCGGGCAGTTCGGCAAGATCGCCGGCGCATACTTCCAGCGTCACGGAGACCAGACTGACGCGCTCGCGCGGCTGGCGGCGAAAAACCACAGGAACGGCGTGTCCAATCCTTACGCGCACATGCAGAAGGATTTCGGGTTCGAGTTCTGTCGCACTGAAAGCCAGAAGAACCCGATCGTGGCTGGCCCCCTCAAGCGCACCGACTGCTCGCTTGTTTCAGACGGGGCTGCTGCTGTCGTTTTGACCGACGTCGAGACTGCCATGTCCATGCGCCGTGCGGTGATGTTTCGCGCCAACGAGCACGTTCAAGACTTCCTTCCGATGTCCAAGCGCGACATCCTTCTGTTCGAGGGGTGCGAAGAAGCCTGGAAGCGGGCATTGGGCAACAGCGGCACAAAACTGGACGACCTCTCATTCGTCGAGACGCATGACTGTTTCACCATAGCCGAACTCATTGAGTACGAGGCAATGGGGCTCGCAAAGCGCGGCGAGGGCGGACACATTGCGCTCGAGGGACAGACCGAAAAGAACGGCCGTCTGCCGGTGAACCCTTCCGGCGGTTTGAAGGCCAAGGGCCATCCGATCGGAGCGACCGGGGTCTCCATGCACGCATTGAGCGCGATGCAGCTGACGGGGGAGGCCGGCGGCATACAGATTCCCGGCGCAACGCTCGCCGGCATCTTCAATATGGGCGGCGCCGCTGTGGCGAATTACGTCTCCATTCTGGAACGCGTCAGGTAGCGGGCCACCTTCAATCAACGCAGGCCCGCTTTGTGTCGTTCAACAGAAGCCCACAACC
>JAFKFE010000657.1:0-872 GCA_017308345.1 Alphaproteobacteria bacterium
ATGCAAAACGGCGCCCGATCGGCTCTCTTCAGATCCTCGCTGTTGGAAGACCGTCCCATGCACCTCTCCTCGCTCCTGATCTACGCCGCCGCGCTGTTCGTTGCCGCCGGTTCGCCCGGGCCGTCGATCGCAGCACTTGTCGCACGGGTGATCTCGAAAGGGTTCCGCGACGTGTTCCCCTTCCTGCTGGCCATGTGGATCGGCGAGTGCGTGTGGCTGTCGCTGACGGTGTTCGGGCTTGCCGTGGTGGCCCAGACCTTCCATTTCGCCTTCGTCGTCGTGAAATGGGTGGGCGTCGCCTATCTGGCCTACCTCGCCTGGAAGATGTGGACGGCGCCGGTCGAGGCGAGGGAAGGCGAGATGCCGCGCGAGGATTCGCCCTTAAAGCTGTTCTTCGCCGGCATGGCGGTCACGCTCGGCAATCCGAAGATCATGATGTTCTACCTGGCGCTGCTGCCGACCATCATCGATCTTGCCTCGGTAACGATGGTCGGCTGGGCGGAACTGACGGTAACCATGGTCGCGGTGATGGTCGTCGTCTCCCTGTCCTGGGTTCTGGCCGCCGCGCAGGCGCGCAGGCTGCTCAGGAGCAGACGGGCCATGAAGATCGCCAACCGCGTCAGCGCCACGACAATGGCGGGGGCGGCCGTGGCGATCGCCGTACGTTCTTGATGCATGTCGCTCAAAGGTGCCCGCGATTTTGGGGTAACGACATGCATCAAAGCAAGGCTTGAAGCGCGTCGACTGAAGCCGTTTCAGCGCGACGCGCTTTCGAGCGCTACATCATCTCGATGATCGGCGCGACCTCGACGCTGAAGGCCGGATCCATCAGGATCGGGCAGCTCTTGGCCTTGGCGACGGCGTCGTCGATG
>JAFKFE010000657.1:894-4516 GCA_017308345.1 Alphaproteobacteria bacterium
GGTCGGATTGCTGCCGCCGTTGTTCTCGATCTTGCCGGAGGGCAGCACCGTCCTCGACATGCCGACCGGGTTGCCGCCGTCGACTACCGCCGAGCCGAGCTTGCCGTACCAGCCGGTCCAGGCATCCATCGCCGCTTTCCGCTCGGCTTCGTCGGTCGGCATCTTGCCGGAGCCGTGATAGACGTAGAGAAACTTCGCCATGTTCTCCTCCCTTGTCGGCGGCGTCGAACCGGCATGCGGCCACGCCGCTTGCGATACAATCATAGATGCGCGGCCGTGCCGCAATCGTGATCATCGGACCAAACTGCGGGGCGGGCAATGAAAAATTCGGCTCTGCTAATATAATCCCGCCGTCACCGCGCCATGGCGTGGTATTCGTCGTTAGGCCGCATATCGACGGCGGCGGCGACGCGATTGGACATGTTGAAGAAGGCGGCGGTCGAGGCGATGTCCCAGATGTCGCGGTCGCAAAAGCCGGCCTTTCGCAAGGCGGCTCGGTCGGCCTCGACGATCCTGGCCGGCTCTTCCGTCAGCTTCACGGCGAATTCGAGCATGGCGCGCTGGCGGTCCGGGAGATCGGCGGCGCGGAAGTTCATCACCATCATCTCGCCGAGGGCGGGATCGCCCGACAACTGGCGCACGGCCGCGCCATGCGCGGTCAGGCAGTAGTAGCAATGGTTGATCGAGGAGACGGCGACCGCGATCATCTCGCGCTCCAGCTTCGACAGGCCGGAATCGCCCAGCATCAGATCATTGTACATGTCGGTGAAGGCGCGCAGCTTCTTCTCGTCGAAGGCATAGGCGAGGAGCACGTTGGGGACGAGGCCGAGCTTCTCCTCGCACTTGGCGAAATAGGCTTTCGTCGCCTCGCTGAGTTCCGCCTGGACGAGGTCGAGCGCGGTAATCCTGTCGGTCATGGGTCATTCTCCTTGCAAGGCGACGGCGTCGGTTCGAATTTTTTAATGCGTCGTCAAACCTTTGTCGCGAAACGGCGGTCATCTGCTACGATAGCCGCAAAAGCATAAGACGGGAGGAAATAAGCGTCATGGCCAGCGTGAAATCCAAGCCGAAGAAGAAAGCGGCCGCCACCGGGAAAGCCGAGACGGGGAAAGCGGAGGAGAAGCCCGCAAGGCTTGCCGACTATCTGCTTGCCCGCGCTCCGGCCGAGGACATCGCCGCCTACGAACCGGCAGACATCGAGCGCGCCGCCGATCTCGCCGGCCGCGCGGTTTCCAGGCACAGGAAGGGCGATTCGATCGTTGCCATCGACGTCGACTCCGGCGTCCTGCGCCAGGGCAGACCGGTGACGGTGATCACCGTCGTCAACGACAACATGCCGTTCCTGTTCGATTCCATCCTCGGCGAGGTCACCGACAGCGCCGGCGAGCCCCTGCTGGTTACACACCCCGTCATCACCGTCAGGCACGGCAAGAGCGGCGTGGCCGAAATCCTGGGCGACGCCGGCTACGCCAGGGGCGACGACAGCTATGACCGGTTGAGTGTCATCCATGTCCATATCGGCCGCCTTTCGACCGACCAGGCCGAGGCTTTGGCGGAGCGATTGAAGAAGCTTCTGGGTCAGGTGCGCGCCGCGGTCACCGACTGGAAGCCGATGCAGGCCCGCCTCGACCAGGCCATCCACGAGTTCCGCTACGCGCCGGTGCCGCTCGACAGAGCCTCCGTCACCGAGGCGATCGCCTTCCTCGAATGGCTTCGCGACGACAATTTCACTTTCCTGGGCATGCGTGAGTTCAAATATACCGGCAGCGAG
Organism: Alphaproteobacteria bacterium; assembly: GCA_017308345.1. Taxonomy (GTDB): domain Bacteria; phylum Pseudomonadota; class Alphaproteobacteria; order Rhizobiales; family Rhizobiaceae; genus Mesorhizobium. Next base: position 2,666 of record JAFKFE010000657.1, read on the forward strand.
AAGAGCGGTACGCTCGAAAGGGCCGACAGTCCCGGCCTCGGCATCCTGTCCGATCCCGATGTGCTGGTGCTGAGACGCGGGACCGAGGCGGTGACAACGACGCCGGAGATCCGCGCCTTCCTGCATGGTCCCGAGCCGCTGATCGTCACAAAGGCCAACGCCAAGTCCGTGGTGCACCGCCGCATCTATCTCGATTATGTCGGCGTCAAGACCTACACAGCCAAGGGCACGCTTTCGGGCGAGTTGCGCATCGTCGGCCTGTTCACCTCGACGGCCTATACACGCTCGGTCACGAAAATCCCCTATCTGCGCTCCAAGGCCGAGACCATCATCGCCAAGTCCGGCTTCAATCCGAGCGACCACTCCGGCAAGGCGCTGATCAATGTGCTGGAGAGCTATCCGCGCGACGAGTTCTTCCAGGTTCCCGTGCCGATCCTGCGCAAGCACGCCGAGGCGATCCTGGGACTGGTCGAGAGGCCGCGTGTCCGGGCGCTGGTAAGGGCCGACCAGTTCGACCGTTTCGTCTCCATCCTCGTTTTCGTTCCGCGCGACCGCTACGACAGCGTCGTGCGCGAGAAGATCGGTGCCTATCTCAAGACGGTGTTCGAGGGGCGGCTGTCGGCCTATTACCCGGCCTTCCCGGAAGGCGGCCTGGCGCGCGTGCACTTCATCATCGGCCGCTCCGGCGGCAAGACGCCGAAGATCGACCAGGCAACGATCGAGGCGGCGATCCGCGACATCGTGCGAACCTGGGACGACGCTCTCAGGGAGACGGCGGCCGAGACCGGGGCGGATGCGGCGCTGACGGCCATCGCGTCGCGTTTTTCGGAAAGCTATCGCGATAGCTTCCCGCCGGCGGTGGCGCTGGCGGACGCCGCGTGCATCGCCAGGATCGACGCCGCCAATCCGATCGCCATCGACTACTATCGTCACGCCGACCAGAAGCCGCACCAGGCGGCGCTGAAGATCTACCATCACGGCAGCCCGGTAGCGCTGTCGAGGCGCGTGCCGGTGCTGGAGAACATCGGCTTCCGCGTCATCAGCGAACGCACCTTCGAGGTTGGCGACGATGCCTCCGGCATGGTCTTCGTCCACGACATGGAGCTTGAGAACAGCTACGGCAAGCCTATCGACCTCGCCGACGGCGGCGCGCTGTTCGAGGACGCGTTCCTCTCCGTCTGGCGCGGCGACGTCGACAATGACGGCTATAACGGCCTGGCCCAGACGGCCGGCCTGTGGTCGGGCGAGATCACCATCCTGCGCGCCTATGGCCGCTACCTGCAGCAGGCCGGCATTCCCCAGAGCCAGGACTTCATTGCAGCCGCGCTCAATCGCTATCCGGAGATCGCGCGCGGCCTGCATGCGCTGTTCGTCGCCCGGCTCGGGCCAACGGCGGAAGGTGACGGCGCGGTCGCGGCCAAGCACCTCAAGGCCAAGATCAAGGATGCGCTGGAAGAGGTGCCCAATATCGATGACGACACCATCATCCGCCGCTACCTCAACCTCATCGAAGCCTCGCTGCGCACCAATCATTTCGTAGCCGATACGAAAGCGAAGGGACAGTCGCTGGCGATCAAGCTCGACTCGCATTCGGTCGAGGGACTGCCGGCGCCCAGGCCATGGCGCGAGATCTTCGTCTACGGCTCCGAGGTCGAGGGCGTGCACCTGCGCTTCGGTCCGGTGGCGCGCGGCGGCCTGCGCTGGTCGGACCGCGCCCAGGACTACCGCACCGAAGTGCTTGGCCTGGTCAAGGCGCAGCAGGTCAAGAACGCGGTCATCGTGCCGGTCGGCGCCAAGGGCGGCTTCTTCCCTAAGCGCCTGCCGGCCGGCGGCGGCCGCGACGCGATCTTC
>JAFKFE010000658.1 GCA_017308345.1 Alphaproteobacteria bacterium
AAGGAAAAACCGAGGTTGGTTCGATCCGACGCTGACCCGTGGGCGGGGGGCTTGGGGTTTACGAGCCGGTGCCGGACCGAACCGTCTCAGGCAACGCCGGTAAACTCGTCGGACATTGGGGCATGAGCGCGGATTATTTGTGGCGAGATTGTGGCGAAGCATCACCAATTCCAACATGCGTTTTGCAAACGTGACTGGACGTTTGGGAAACCGCGCGACCGCGCGCATGCCTCACCGGCCCTCGCAAGTCCATCGCACCCTTGCAATTCCATCATGAAAGCGCGAACCTTGGCCGGCGCATGATTCAATCGAAGGATCGAGGCATGACCGATCACAGCAGCGGGACGGAGGATGGGGAAGCATCCGGAATATTGATCCCGTTGCACGAGGCGCGCAACGCACGCCTCGACCAGCCGGTGCGATTCGACCGGCGCGAGCTCGACCAGATCCTGAGGCTTTACGGGCGCATGGTGGCGGCCAATGAATGGCGCGACTACGCCATCGACCATCTCACCGACCGCGCTGTCTTTTCCGTCTTCCGCCGGGCCAGCGAAGTGCCGCTGTTCCAAATCGTCAAAGATCCGAAGCTGGCGCGCCGCCAAGGCGCTTTCGCCGTCATCGCGGCCGGCGGCCGCATCCTCAAGCGAGGCCAGGAACTCGGCCGCGTGCTGGGCGTCTTCGATGCCAAGCTGAAGATTGTCGAGGCGTGAGGAAGGGGAATTGAGGGACTGAAGAGCAAGGAGGCCCGCGGCTCCGGCAGGCCCTGAACGCTCTTCTTCAGTTCCTCTTGAGCGCCTCGCGAAATTTCCGCTCCGGCAGCGAATCCGGATCCGGCGCCAGCTCCGCGCCGCCGTTCAGCGGCATCTGCATGAACACCGTGTCCAGCCAGCGCCCGTGCTTGTAGCCTGAGCCTTCCAGGCGCCCTGAATGGCGGAAGCCGAGCTTCTCGTGCAGCCGCACCGAAGCGCTGCCGGCGTGGCCGTCGCCGATCACCGCGATGATCTGGCGGAAGCCCGCCGCGCGTGCCGTCTCGATCAGCGCCCGCATCAGCAGCGAGCCCACGCCCTGTCCCTTGGCCTCGGGCGCGACATAGACCGAATCCTCGATGACGAACCGGTAGGCGGGGCGCGGCCGAAACGGTCCGGCATAGGCATAGCCGAGCACGACGCCGTCCTTCTCCGCCACCAGATACGGAAAGCCGCCGGCCGTTAAACTGTCGAATCGATTGCCCATTTCGGCGCGGCTGGGCGGCTCCAGCTCGTAGCTCGCCGTGCCGTGCGTGACCGCATCGGCATAGATTTCCGTAATCCGGTCGAGGTCGGCCGCGGTCGCGGCCCTGATCGCAATATTGCTCATAATCTATGCAGTTTATTTCCCTGCCTCGATAACAGCAGAGGGCTGCATAAAAGGAAAGGGCGGCCCTTGGGCCGCCCTTCGCAACTTTATGGTCCACTGAGACCGGGTAACCGCCCTTAGAGCAATTCCAGGAAAAGTGTGAGCGGTTTTCCGTCCGGAATTGCGTCAAAACAAAGAGATAGAGCGGTTCGCCGTTTCCTTGAAACGGTGAAATGCTCTAGCGGCGGTCGCCCATGAACTGCAGCAGGAACATGAACAGGTTGATGAAGTCGAGATAGAGCCTCAGCGCGCCCATGATCGCCTTGCGGCCGGCGACGTCGGCGACGTCGCCCTCGAAATACATCTCCTTGATCTTCTGGGTGTCGTAGGCGGTCAGGCCCGCGAACACCAGCACGCCGATCGCCGAGATGGCGAAGCCAAGCGCCGACGACTGCAGGAAGATGTTGATCAGCATCGCGATCAGCAGACCGATCACGCCCATGATCAGGAACGAGCCGAACGCCGACAGGTCGCGTCTGGTCGTGTAGCCGTAGAGCGACAAGCCGCCGAAGGCCGCGGCCGTGGCGAAGAAGGTCTGGGTGATGCTGGTGCCGGTGTAGACGAGGAAGATCGTCGACAGCGACAGGCCGACAAGGCCGGCATAGACCCAGAAGGTGGTCTGCGCCGCGCCCACGCTCATCGACTGGATGCGGAATGACAGGAACATCACGGCGGCAAGCGGCGCCAGGATGACGACCCAGCGGAACGCGCTTGCATAGATGAGCTGGCCGAAACCGGTCAGCTGGCCGTCGCCCGTGACGGCGAGATGGAAGGCGCCCCACGCGGCAAGGCCGGTGATGAGCAGGCCAAGCCCCATGAGGTTGTAGACTTTGATCATATAGGCGCGCAGGCCCTGATCGATGTCGACGCGCGCGCCGGGGGCGGCGGACGTCTGGTAGTTGCGAATGGGATCAGCCATTTGGAAATCCTCTGTTGCTTCTGCCCCGTCCGGTGACAGGCCCTCCCGGAGCGATCCCCGGGGCCAGGCGCCGCTGGCGGAGCTCCAGCATGCCTGCACGGAATATGATGGTTCTTGACGTCAAGAACAAGACGGTAACGGGCCGTAACGCTTTGTGAGAGTGCGAATGGCCGGGTTTGCCTGCCTTTCCAGCGGCATTCTTACAAAGATTTAACTCGCAGGCCGACCTTGGAGGGCGTGGGCTCAGAGGTCGCGCAGCACCGGCGCCGCCTTGTGGCCGAGCACCCGCCAGGTGCCGGCAAGGCCGATGCCGACGGTGACCGTCAGCGAAACCAGGATCGTCGCCACCGCCACTTCCGGCATGAAATGCGACGGCAGCGTCATGATATGGGCGACCACGAACCAGGCGGCGACGCCGCCGGCGGCAAGCGCGAACAGCGCGGTCGCGAGGCCGATCAGCGCATATTCCAGCGAGAAGGCGGTGATCAGCGTCCTGCGCGTCGCGCCGAGCGTCTTCAGCACCACCGCGTCGTGGATGCGCGCCCGGTTGCCCGCGGCCAGCGCGCCTGAGAGAACCAGGACCGAGGCGATCAGCGCCACGCCGGCGGCGGCGCGGATCGCCGTGCCCAATTGCGCGACCAGACGGTTGACGATGTCGAGCGCGTCCTTGACGCGCACCGTCGTCACCGCCGGGAACGCGCGTGTGACGGCGTTGAGCAGCCTTGCGTCGTCGGCCGTTGTGGCCTGTCTGTCGGTCAGCGTCGCCAGCCAGCCATGCGGCGCCCCGGCAAAGGTGTTGGGCGAGAACACCATGACGAAGTTGATGCCCATCGTCTCCCATTGCACCTGGCGGAAATTGGCGATCTTCGCCGTGACGTTGCGGCCGAGCACATTGACGGTCACGCTGTCGCCGAGCTTCAGCCCGATCGCCTTGCCCTCCTCGGCCGAGAACGACACCAGCGGCTCGCCGGAATAGTCTCGCGGCCACCACGCGCCTTCGGTCAGTGTCGCATTCTCCGGCTGTTTCGCGTCATAGGTCAGGCCGCGGTCGCCGCGCAGCACCCAGGCGCCGTCGGCGGGGATCTTCACCTTGTCGACGTCGACGCCGTTGAGCGCCATGATGCGGCCCCGCAGCATCGGCACCTTGACCAGCGTTCCCCGAGGCGCCTCCTTGCCGACGAGGCTTGCGAAGGCATCGACGTCGCTGCTCTGGATGTCGACGAAGAAGAAGTTCGGCGCCCGCTCCGGCAGGCTGCCGGAGATCTGCCGCCTGAGATTCCCGTCGATCAGCGCCAGCGTCACCAGA
>JAFKFE010000659.1 GCA_017308345.1 Alphaproteobacteria bacterium
GAGCTTCTCCCACCCTAGATAGGGGGCCAACCGGGACGTTGTAATGCCCTCAGGATTTAGGATGCAGATATCTGCCTGATCCGGCGACGATAGCCGATACCCAGCCGGCTTCGCCTGAATCGCAGGAGTTGGAGCGAATTGGACCGAAATATCTTGAATGGGCTCGCGGGTTTTATATTGGCCTGCCAGCTTGGCGGAAACCCGGTCAAGGTCTTCGCGGACCGCGTGCGCCTTAACCCTAAAATCGATAACCGCCTCTGTTATTGGCGGTTTATCGTATTCTTTCGAAACCATTTGGCCTCCCCTAGGCGGCCAGAATCCGCGTTGCGATGGTTGTAGCGCAAAACATCCGTAAGAAAAGCCCCATGCACGAACACAGTCGACCCTAGGCCTAGCTTACTCCGATTTTAGCTTCCGAACGACCAGCTCAAAGAGGATATCCGAAATCCACATTGCCGACACCCCGATCAGAAAAGCTGCAGCAAGCGTCGTCGTGTCGTCCGCTGTATCCGGCATGGGCAGGCCACTAGTCTTGAACCACGCGACCGCCGGCAGCGTCAGATAGGCAGCCGCCAACGCGCCGCAGATCGGCGAAGCTACCATTTCCCGCAGCTTGTAGCGATGACGCGAGAGCGCACGAAGGATGCCGCCCGAGAGCCCGGCAATGAGCACCGGGGCCTTGATGCCAAGATAATCGAGAAAGTCGTGCATCATGGCCTCCATCCACACCATTTGACGCCGAGGGTGTTGTGCTGGTTCATGTCGTCGATCTCCGGCCGTGTCATGACGGCGAACACCGCAGCGCTCGGGCGGATCGGCTTGTTGTTGTCGCACCAGACCTTGCGCGGATTGTCGACCGGCGCCGAGGTCACGCAGCCGGCGAGCGCAAGGCAAAGCACCAAGGCTATTTTCGAACCCATGGTTCAGCCTCCTTGCGGGCCTGCTCGTCGGTCATGCCGGAAGTCTGCCGCTCGATGTCGGTGGCCTCCCGGTTCATCTCGACGCGATCCTGAGCCGCGGCGAGGTCTTTGACCGCCTGCTTGTTGCGCTCGGCCTTCGCGCCCGCCAGGCGCTGCTGAAAGCCGAACCCGAGCGCGCCTATGATGCCGGCACCGATCGCCAGGACGGTCGGGTTGCTGAGAAGCCAGACGATAAGCGCGCTCACAGCCACACTCCGACGACAATGCCGAAGGCGAAGCTCGCGCCGGCGACAATGAGATACGGCTTCAGTGCGACAAGGTTTTCAGCCAGCCAGCCCTTCAGGTTTTCCATGTCACTTCTCCTCTGCCGGCGGCGGTGGCGCGATCATGCCTTTCGGGCCGTCGCGGAATGCGTTGATGAGCAGCTTGGCGAGCGCAAGCGTGCCGCTGATCTGAAGCGCGCGATGGTCCGTGATGCCGAACATCGTCCAGTCGAAGCCGGCGAGAGCGCCTGACGTGATGACGAAGATCAGCGTGTTCAGCAGATTGTGCAGCGCGTTGGTGTTCAGGATTTTCATCAGAAAACGCTCCAAAAGAGGTCGGTGATGTGGTGCCAGAAGCCGGCTATAGCCATGCCGACAAGGGCGATGAGGGCTGCGATGGGGCCAGCTTTGCTCTGCTTCGGCGGCACCACAGGTGGCGGCTCAGGGGCAGCGATCGGCGGCGCGGGTTCTGCCGGTGCCGGGATAGGCGGAACGCTCGCTGGCGAGGCTGGCTGAGGCGGCTGCGCTTGAATCGGCACGGCGGGCTGATCGGGCTGGACAGGCTGCGGGCTCACCGGATGCGGCAGCGCATTGGAGGCGGCACCAAAGTCGATCACAGCGCCGTCGGGCCAGATCCTCGCTGCTTTGGCGAGCCATATCTTTTGATCGGCCAGCCCGTTCGTGCCGCCATTCACCTTTTTGCAGACGCCGGCCACGTCGTTCTTGTCCGCCAACGCGTTGATATTGCGCTTCGTCCAGAAGATGGTCGCGGCCTCAAGCGCGCCGGGGAAGGTGCGCAACAGCTCGGGCTGGTCGACGACAGGCAGGCCCGTTCCGTCCTCGACCAGCTCGAAATTCTCTCGGCCGGTGTTTTGCAGTAGACCTGAACCACGAAAGGTCCAGCCGTCGTTCGGCTTGAAGTTGCCGAGCCGCCCGCCATAGACGCTGTTCGCTAGCTTCTGCGGATTCTTGGCGAAGGGCGTGGCTGCGGCGACGGTCGGGAACCGGTTCGGCCATACCTGGGTCAGCCGCTGCGCGGAGTAGTTCAGATTTTCCTCAAGGCTGCGAAGGCCACCGGTCTCGACACAGACGCGCGCCAGGAAGTGGCGAAGCCGGATCGGGGTGTTGATGCCAGATTGGTCGAGCAGGTGCGCATTGTCGGCGATTCCGTCAATGATAGCTTTCGAGCCGGTCGGGCATAGCTGCGCGAGCTGGCCCGCGAAGTTGCGGTCCATGGGAACCTCTTTGGATTGTGGGAAGGTCGTGGCCAAATATTCTGGTTTGATATCGGGCGGATTATGTGTTTATGCGGAATACAAGCTTCCGCTACAATTTAAGTATAAGCTAATGTTTCTGTTTTCGAAGAAGAAGAAATTTGCCGGGACATGGGAAGACAGGCTCGATGGCCCGTTCGAATGCGGCGTGGACTACTCCGGTAAGCGCATCATAGATGTCGGATGCAACATGGGCGTCGTTGCATACGAGATTGCTAAATTACGCCCGAGGTCGATACATGGCATCGACATCTTGTATCCGCACGTCACTGTGGCAAGACGGCTCTTCCAGGGGAGCGCAGTCCAAAGCCGTTTCGACCGCATCAATCTAGGAAGCCGCAAGCTACCTTCCATCCTTGCCCCGGAATACGACGTGGCCCTGCTGCTTGCCGTGTACCACCATATGGTCAGATCGCTTGGGAAGAAGCGGGCAAAAGAGGTTCTGGCGCTCATCGTCAATCGCTGTTCGACTGTGGTTGCCCGCGTGCCGAATGCTGAGGACGGCGAGTTGCAGACCCAACTGGAACTGGCAGGCTTCGGCCTGAGAAGAACTCACCCCTCTCCCAGGGGAAGTGCTGTGCTTGTCTACGAGCGCCACCAGGCAGCTGGCTAACTAGAGATCGACCCCAGTCATGCCCATGCCCGGACTATCAGCTTCCAGTTGGTAAGAGTGATGCCAGTGGTGCTACCTGTGCTCTTATTGAGTACGTCGAACACGCTACCACCACTGGCGAAGCGGATGTTGAGATTGGTGCTATCGGGCACGACGGAAATGCCGCGCGGGCCAGAGTTTGGAGCGACACCGATATTCATTTCCAGTTCGTCTCCGGCTGAATAGCCGGCATCAGCCGTCTGGCAAATAATACAAACTTGGATAAGCTTCGGCTGCACAGTAAGCCCATGGGCGAGCGTCAGCGCGCCGGCAGACGTGATGGTCTGCTGAGTGCTTTCGAAGGTCTTTGTAAACGGAAGCGTAGTCCACTGCGGGGCCGTTGCTCCGGTGTTCATCTGCAAGACCTGCCCTGCCGTGCCCTTCGCCAGCCGAGCGAGAGCCTTCGCGTCGGTCGCGTAGAACACGTCGCCAGCGGCCACCGAGGCCGGCAGCGGGACAAAGATCTGCTGGCCGGCGCCGTCGCCGATGACCAGGACGTTATCGTC
>JAFKFE010000660.1 GCA_017308345.1 Alphaproteobacteria bacterium
TTTCACGCGACCTGCTTTAATGCGTCTCCCGTAACGGGAAACTCATGACCACGGACAATCCGGGATTGGCGGGTAAAAGATCAAGCCTGCCGTTGTGGAAAGTCATGATCGCCTTGGCGAGGCTGAGACCCAAACCGGAACCCGGCTGCGAGCGGCTCTTCTCCAGACGCACGAAGCGCTCGGTGGCGCGGGCGCGGTCGGCGTCGTCCGGAATGCCGTGGCCGTTGTCGCTGACGCTAAGCTTGATCTCGTTGCCGAGGCGCTCCAGCGCCACACGCACTTTCGGCGCCTCGGTGGCATTGGTGGAGTATTTGATGGCGTTATCGACGATGTTGGACAGAGCCTGGCCGATCAGCTCGCGGTTGCCGTTGATCGTGAAGGCCTCGGGCACGGTCGCTTCCAGCGCGACGCCCGCCTCCTCGGCCACCGGCTCGTAGAGTTCGACGACGTCGCTCACCGTGGCGGCGAGATCGACCGGACCGGTCTGTTCCGAGGAATAGCCCGCCTCCAGGCGCGAGATCATCAGGATGGCGTTGAACGTCTTTATGAGCTGGTCGGACTCCGCGATCGTGCCTTCCAGCGCCTGACGGTAGTCCTGCGTCTTGTGCTTGCCCGCAAGCGTCGCCTCGGCACGATTGCGCAATCTGGTCAGCGGCGTCTTCAGGTCATGGGCGATGTTGTCGGAGACCTGCTTCAGCCCCTCGTTCAACATGGCGATCCTCGCCAGCATCGAATTGAGGTTTTCCGACAGGCGGTCGAATTCGTCGCCGGCGCCGGTCACGGGCAGCCGTCCGGACAAGTCGCCGCCCATGATGCGGCGGCTTGCGTCGGAGACACTGTCGATGCGCTTCAGCGCGGCGCGCCCGACAAAGAACCAGATCAGGATGCCGCCCAGGCCCATCATGCCCAGCGCCAGGGTCAGCGCCCGGCTGATGACGGCGCGAAAACGCTCGGGTTCGCCAAGGTCGCGGCCGACCAGCATGATCATCTGGTTGGGCAGCCTCAGCACCAGCGCGATCGCGTTGTGACCCTTTTCCCCTGTCGACGGGAGACTGTTGCCATCGCCGGCTGGGGGTGTGGTCTGGTCCGTAGCTCCACTGCGCAGCCGGTCGAGCTCGCCCTCGCCGAAGCGCTGGTAGGAAAAGGGCTCGGTCGTCCAGCCCTCCGTCTCGATGACCCCGGGCTCCAGGCTCTGCACATTGCCGGTCAGGATCTGGCCGTTGGTGTCGGCGATGAGATAGAGGTTGGCGCCGGGCTGGCGGGAGCGGTTTTCGACCACGCGCACCAGCACCGGCAGGCCGCCGCGCTGATAGGCGCGGGCGAGGCCCAGCACCTCGTCGTTGATGGTCTCCTGCGTCTGCGCGGTCAGCATGCGCGCCGACAGCGACGTCATGTAGAAGACCAGCAGCACCGCGCAGAGCGCGAAAAGCAGAAGATAAAGCGCCGAGAGCCGGGCCGCCGTCGTCTTCATGATGGCCGGCAAGGATAATGCCATAACGGGCTCTTAGATCAGGATGACGATTTTCTGAATCGTCATCCTGATCTAACCCTTTGCTGCAGCATGATCTTTTCCGAAAACCGGTTCCCACTTTTCGGGATCATGCTCTAGCCACCCTTCAGCATGTAGCCGGCGCCGCGGATCGTATGCAGGATCGGCTTGTCGAAGCCTTTTTCGATCTTGCCGCGCAGGCGCGAGACATGGACGTCGATGACATTGGTCTGCGGATCGAAATGATAGTCCCAGACATTTTCGAGAAGCATGGTGCGCGTCACCACCTGGCCGGCATGGCGCATCAGATATTCGAGCAGGCGGAACTCGCGCGGCTGCAGCGTGATCTCGCGCCCGGCCCGCTTGACCGAGTGCGACAGCCGGTCGAGCTCGAGGTCGCCGACGCGGTAGACGGTCTCGGATTCGCGCGTGCCGGCGCGGCGGTTCAGCACCTCGACGCGGGCCAGCAGTTCGGAAAAGGCGTAGGGCTTGGTGAGATAATCGTCGCCGCCGGCGCGCAGGCCGGTGACGCGGTCGTCGACCTCGCCCAGCGCGGACAGGATCAGCACCGGCGTGGTGTTGCCGCGCGAGCGAAGGGCGGCGATCACCGACAGGCCGTCGCGGCGCGGCATCAGGCGGTCGACCACCATCACGTCATAGTCGCCGGCATCGGCAAGCGCGAAACCGGTCTCGCCGTCACCGGCGACATGGGCGGTGTGGCCCGCCTCGGCGAAGGCTTTCTGCAAGTAGTCCGCCGCCTCACGGTCGTCTTCCATGACGAGAATCTTCATGGAGCCGTTATACGCGATTTCATTGGAAGGTTGAGGGGCGGCCATTCTTCATGCCTTGCCTTGTTGGTTGCATGTCGTGGCCCCAAAACCGGGGCCCACTTTTGGGCGACATGCGATAAAGCCGCAGCGGGTGATGGGAAACCCGCTGCCGCCAGGAGCGAAACACGGTGACTGACTTACGTGCTCGGCCCCATGTTTTTCCGGTGGCGGCTCGGGGGTGTTGATACCGCCACAGGGAAAAGTCGAAAGCTAAAGATCAGCCCTTGCCGACCGGCAGCGCGACGAAACGGTTCGAGTCGTCGCGGGTGATCTGCATCAGCACGGCCTTGCGGCCGGCCTTGGCGGCATCCGCCATCGCCTTGGCGACGTCGTCGGTGGTGTTCACCTCGTTCGAATTGATCGAGGTGATGACATCGCCGGGCTGGATGCCGCGGTCGGCCGCGTCGCTGTCGGGATCGACATCGGTGACCACCAGGCCCTTGCCCTTTTCCGCCTTGGTGACGGTCAGGCCGAGATCGGCCAGCGTGTCGGGTTTGGCGGCGGGCGCCGACTGCTTGTCGTTGCTATCGTTCGAGGCCTGCTTGTCGCTCGAAGGCAGCGTGCCGAGATCGACCTTGACGGTCTGGGACTTGCCGTCGCGCCAGACCGTGACGTCGACCGACTTGCCAGGCGAATAGGCGCCGATCGTGCGGGCCAGTTCCTTGGGCGAATCGACATCCTTGCCGTCGACCTGGGTGATGACGTCACCGGCGACGATGCCGGCCTTCTTGCCCGGACCGGCGTCCTGGGCGCTCGATACCAGCGCGCCCTTGTCGGACTTCAGGCCGAGCGACTCGGCGATGTCGGAAGTGACCGGCTGGATCTCGACGCCGAGCCAGCCGCGCTGGACGGAGCCGCTCTTCATCAGGTCCTGGACGACCTGCTTGGCGGTCGAGGCCGGAATGTCGAAGGCAATGCCGACGCTGCCGCCCGACGGCGAGAAGATGGCGGTGTTGATGCCGATCACCTGGCCGTTGAGATTGAAGGTCGGACCGCCCGAATTGCCGCGGTTGACCGAAGCGTCGATCTGGATGAAGTCGTCATAAGGGCCGGCGCCGATGTCGCGGCCGCGGGCAGAGACGATGCCTGCGGTGACGGTGCCGCCGAGGCCGAACGGATTGCCCACGGCCACCACCCAGTCGCCGATGCGGACCTTGGAATCGTCGGCGAAGTCGACATAGGTGAACTTGCTGCCGCCGCCATCGACCTTGAGCACGGCGAGGTCGGTGCGCGGATCGGTGCCGATCAGCTTGGCGTCGAGTTCCTTGCCGTCATTGGTGACGACGGTGAAGTCC
>JAFKFE010000661.1 GCA_017308345.1 Alphaproteobacteria bacterium
CCGGCGCGCGCGGCACCTATGGCGTCACCGATTCGATCATCATGTTCAAGAATTCCAAGAACAAGGACGAGGCCTGGAAGCTGCTCGACTTCCTGTTCACCAAGGACCAGCGCGCCAAGTTCACTCAAGGGGAAGGCTTCCTGCCGGTGAACAAGGAAGAGGCGAAGATGGACTATTACGTCAACAACGCCGACCTCGCCGCCTTTACAGCGCTTCTGCCCGACGCCCGCTTCGCGCCGGTGATCCCCGGCTGGGAAGAGATCGCCCAGATCACATCCGACGCCATGCAGAAGATCTATCTCGGTGGCGACCCGGAGGCGGGTTTGAAGGACGCGGCCGCCAAGGCCAATGGCGTGCTGAAGAAATAGGGCGTCGCTCCCTGCGCCCGTGGCGCGCCCCACCCCCGCGGCGCGCGCCACACTTTTCGCGACTTGCGTGGGCCGGATTGAGCCAGGCCGGCAAATCAGCGAACTTCCCAGGCGTGCCCGGCCTTTGAGGCCGAAGCCGCGGCCACTCGCCACAACAACACGGTTCCAGTCAGCCGATGCAAAGCCGGATCCTGCCTTATCTGCTGACGCTGCCCAGCCTGCTGCTCGCCGCGGTGGTGATCTTCTGGCCGGTCTGGGACCTTGTGCAGATCTCGACGCATGACGTCAGCCGCTTCGGCCAGCTGCGTGATTTCTCGGGACTTGCCAATTTCGCCGAGCTGTTCGCCGATCCCGATTTCGTCTCGGCACTTTGGCGCACCGGGCTGTGGACCGTGCTGGTCGTCGGCGGCGCGCTGCTTGTGTCGATCCCGGTGGCGATGATCCTGAACATGGATTTCTACGGCCGCGGGCTCGCCCGCGTCATCATCATGCTGCCCTGGGCGGTGTCGCTGACCATGACCGCGGTGGTCTGGCGCTGGGCGCTCAACGGCGAAAGCGGCATGCTGAATTCGGCGCTGATGAAGCTTGGCATCATCAGCCAGAACATCCAGTGGCTGGCGAGCGCCGAGACCGCCTTTCCCATGCAGGTGCTGATCGGCATACTGGTGACGGTGCCGTTCACCACCACGATCTTCCTCGGCGGCCTGTCCTCGATCCCCGACGATCTCTATGAGGCGGCGGCACTCGAGGGCGCGACGCCGTTGCAGCAGTTTCGCGAGATCACCTTTCCGCTGTTGAAGCCCTTCATCAACATCGCAATCGTGCTCAACACCATCTATGTCTTCAACTCCTTCCCGATCATCTGGGTGATGACGCAGGGCGGGCCGGCGAACTCCACCGACATTCTGGTCACGCATCTCTACAAGCTCGCCTTCCGCATCGGCAAACTGGGCGAGGCGTCCGCCGTGTCGCTGGTGATGTTCGCGATCCTGCTCGTCTTCACCATGATCTATGTGCGCCTGGCCATGCGGGAGCAGCGGGCATGACAAGTACGCTTATGACGGGCAAACTCAAACGCACCATCGTCGCCTGGCTGCTGCTGGCGCCCTTGATCGTGGTGACGATCTTCCCCTTCGCCGTGATGTTCCTCACCGCCGTCAAGCCGCGCACGGAGGTGCTGACGCCCACCTGGTGGCCGAGCGAATTCCGCTGGTCGAATTTTTCGGACATGTGGGTGGCGACCGGTTTCGGCCGGGCGCTTCTCAACTCGCTCTACGTCTCGGCGCTGGCGACGGTCGGCGCCATCCTGATCTCGGTGCCCGCGGCCTACGCCATGTCGCGCTTCCGCTTTGCCGGCTATGGCGCGTTTCGCCAGTTCCTTTTGATCTCGCAGATGATCTCGCCGATCGTGCTGGTGCTCGGCCTGTTCAGGCTGATGGCCGCCTGGGGCCTAGTCGAGAGCACCACGGCGCTCGGCTTCATTTACATGGCCTTCAACGTCGCCTTCACCGTGTGGATGCTGCAGAGCTATTTCGACACCATTCCGCGCGACCTCGAGGAGGCCGCATGGATGGAAGGCGCCGGCCGCTGGCTGACGCTGCGCAAGGTCTTCCTGCCGCTCTGCCTGCCGGCGATCGCGGTGACGGCGATCTTCACCTTCATCAACGCCTGGAACGAATTCGTCGTGGCGCTGACCATGCTGCGCAGCCAGGAAAGCTACACGCTGCCGATCCAGGTTTTCTCGCTGGTCGCCGGCCGCTATACGATCGAATGGCACCATGTCATGGCGGCCACGCTGCTGGCCACCTTGCCGGTGACGATCCTCTTCATCTGGCTGCAGCGCTACCTCGTCAGGGGCTTGGCGCTCGGGGCCGTCAAATAGCGATTCTAGGAAAAGAACGCAGCGGTTTTCCGCCGGATTTGCGAACAACAAGAAGTCTAGGGAGCGTGCATGCGCATCTTCACCGCCTCGCTGGCGACGGAAACCAACACCTTCTCGCCGGTGCCGACCGACCGGGCCTCGTTCGAGATGGCTTTCTATGCCGGCCCGGGCAAGCATCCGGAGACGCCGACGCTCTGCTCCTCGCCGATCGTCGCTTTGCGCAAACGGGCTGCCAAGGAAGGGTTGACCGTCATCGAAGGCACCGCCACTTGGGCGGAGCCCGGCGGCCTGGTGCAGCGGCAGGCCTATGAAGCGCTGCGCGACGAGATCCTTGGTCAGCTAAGGGAAGCACTGCCGGTCGATGCCGTCATCCTCGGCCTGCATGGCGCCATGGTCGCGCAGGGCTATGACGATTGCGAGGGCGACCTGCTCGAGCGCGTACGCGCCATCGTCGGCCCGAAGGTGGTGATCGCCTCGGAATTCGATCCGCACAGCCACCTGACGCCGAAGCGCGTCGCGGCCTGCGATGTCATGGCCTATTTCCTCGAATTCCCGCACACCGATTTCTACGAGCGCGGCGAGCATGTCGTCGAGCTCGGCCTCGCCGCCGCGCGCGGCGATATCAGGCCGGTGATCTCCACCTTCGACTGCCGCATGATCCAGGTGCTGCCGACCAGCCGCGAGCCGATGCGCTCCTTCGTCGACAAGATCAAGGCGCTGCACGGCAAGGATGGCGTGCTGTCGGTCTCGGTCATCCATGGCTTCATGGCGGCCGACGTGCCGGAAATGGGCACCCGCATCCTGGTCGTCACCGACAACGACAAGGCAAAGGGCGACAAGCTCGCCGAAACGCTGGGCCGTGAGCTCTTTGCGCTGCGCGAACAGACGGCGATGACGATGCTTTCCGCCTCGGCCGGCATCGAGCAGGCGCTTGGCGTCCGCGCCGGGCGCCAGGACAAGCCGGTCGTGATCGCCGACATCTGGGACAATCCCGGCGGCGGCGTGCCGGGTGACGGCACCGTCGTGCTGCGCGAGCTGCTTTCGCGCGGCGTGAACAAGGTCGGCGTGGCGACGATCTGGGATCCGATCGCCGTCACCTTCTGCCATGCGGCCGGCGAGGGCGCGGTCATCGACCTGCGCTTCGGCGGCAAGGCCGGCCCTCAGGCTGGCGAGCCGATCGACGCCCGCGTCACGGTGCTGAAAGCGGTTGACGAAGGCTGGCAGAGCTTTGGCCCGAGCCGGGTGACGCTGGGGCCGTCAGCGGTGGTGCGCATCGAAGGGACCGAGGTCGATGTCATCTTGAACACCAACCGCACCCAGACCTTCGAGCCGGATATCTTCTCCAACATCGGCG